>JBDRTL010000105.1:0-6702 GCA_043824045.1 Bacillota bacterium | reverse complement strand
GCTGCCGGTGGTGCCGATATACATGCCCGGGCGCATACGAACGGCGTCCAGGCCTTCCAGCACCTTGATTCTATCCGCGTTATACGAGGCCATTGCGTCTCTCCTCACTTGTTTTGAGATGCTTCCTATCCAATAAATTATAGCATATCTTGTACCCAATCACAAGAAAAGGCCCCCATATCACCATGATGTGGAGGCCTCATTCGCTAAAGCGGCGGTGCACATTATCGCATATTATTCCAGCGTCAGCAGGCAATAGCTCTTCTTGCCTTTTTTAAGCATCAAGCCGCCTGTACCGAATTGTTCGGGGGCGATCACGGCGTCGATATCGGTGATTTTTTCGTCGTTGACGGTCACCGCGCCCGCTTCCACCAGTTTACGCGCCTCGCCGCGGCTTTTGCACAGGCCGCACGCGGACAGCCAAGTGGTCAGGCGCGAGTCCTCCGTAAGCATCGCGGCGGTCACGGCGAAGGTCGGCACGTTGTCCATGCTGCCCTGCCCGCCGAACAGCGCCTGGGCCGCGTCGGCCGCGTTTTTCGCTTCCTCCTCGCCATGGATCAGCTTGGTCATCTCAAAGGCGAGCACCTTCTTAGCCTCGTTGATTTCCGTATCTTTCAGCGCGCTCAGGCGGCGAATCTCCTCCATCGGCAGGAAAGTGAGAAGCTTCAGGAAATTCTCCACGTCCGCGTCCTGGACGTTGCGCCAGTACTGGAAAAAATCGTAGGGCGACGTACGGTTTTTGTCCAGCCACAGCGCGCCCTTTTCGGTCTTGCCCATTTTGCTGCCGTCGGAGGTCATGATCAGCTTGTTGGTCATGGCGAAGGCGTCCTCGCGTTCCTTGCGGCGGATGAGATCCGCGCCCGCGAGGATATTGCTCCACTGGTCGTCCCCGCCGATCTGCAGCCGGCAGCCGTACCGCCTGAACAGCTCGAGGAAATCGTAGCTTTGCATGAGCATGTAGTTGAACTCTAAAAATGTCAGCCCGACCTCCAGCCGCCGCCTGTAGCACTCGGCGGTCAACATGCGGTTGACGGAGAAATAGACGCCGATATCCCGCAGGAATTCCACGTAGTTCAGCTTAAGCAGCCAGTCCGCGTTGTTGACCATGATCGCCTTTCCCTCGCCGAAATCCACCAGCGGACTTAACTGTTTTTTGATGGACACGATATTTGCGTCGATTTCTTCTTTCGTGAGCATCTGGCGCAGGTCGGATTTGCCGCTTGGATCGCCGACCATGGCCGTGCCGCCGCCGCACAGGATGATGGGCCGGTGCCCCGCCTGCTGCAGGCGCCTTGCCAGGATTACGGGGACGATATGCCCGATGTGCAGGCTGTCCGCCGTGGGATCGATGCCGACGTAGAAGGTCATCGGCCCCTTGTCCATCGCTTTATACAGGTCTTCTTCAAACGTGATCTGCGCGAGGATGCCGCGCTCCATGAGTTGATCCAGAATATGCATATCAAATCACTCCCGTTATTTCGATTGGAACAGCTCCCTGAGGATTCCCATGCCGGTTTTGATCTGCCCGACGGAGCTGTTGGAGAAGTTCAGGCGCAGGGTGTTGTGATGCCCGCCCTCGGGGTAGAAGTGCGTGCCAGGCACGTAGGCCACGCCGCGTTCCACGGCCTCGGCAAAGCGTTCGGTGGCATTTAAGCCTTCGGGCAGCTCGCAGAACACGAACAATCCGCCCTCGGGCCTGGTATATCGCGTGCCGGCGGGGAAGGTTTGCAGTTCATCAAGCATGGCGTTCATCTTCTCGCGGTAAGCGCCCAGAATGGAGCGCAGGTGCGGGTGCAAATGATTGCGGCGCAGGAACTGGTCGACGATCGCCTGCGTTAAAAGCGGCGTGTGCAAATCCGTGCCCTGTTTGCCGATGGCGCATTTCTGGATGATCTCCTCGTGCGCCACCATGTACCCCACGCGCATGCCGGGGCTGATGAGCTTGGAAAAGCTGCCCATATAGACCACCTGCCCGCTTTTGTCAAAATGCTTGACGGACGGCTGCGGCTTCCCCGCATAGCGCAGGTCGCGATAGGGGTCGTCCTCCAGCACGAGGAAACCGTAATCCTCGGCCATTCGGGCGATGATCCGGCGGCGCGGCGCCGCCAGCGTCCTGCCGGTGGGGTTTTGGAAGGTCGGGATGCAGTAGAGCGCCTTGGGGCGATGTTTCTTGATCGCTTCCTCCAGCGCGTCCATCAGCAGGCCGTCATCGTCGCTTTCCACGGGCACGAGCTTTTGCTGGTATATGCGCAGCGTCTGCATATTGCCAAGAAAGGTGGGGTTTTCCGTGAGCACCGTATCTCCCGGGTTCAGGAACGCCTTGCAGACCAGGTCCACGCCCTGCGAGGAGCCCGACAGCGGCAGGATGTTCTGCTTTTCGGCGGGAAAATCGAAGTCTTCCAGCAGGTAGGCCTGCAGGCTTTCCAAAAACGGCGGATAGCCCTCGGTCGCGCCGTACTGCAATATGCGCTTGCCGTCTTTGAGCAGCACGTCTCTGGCGAGGTCGGCGCACAGCTCGTTTGGCAGCGCGTCGCTGCTTGGGTTGCCGCCCGCGAAGCTGATGATCCCCGGACGCGTGAGCACCTTGAAAATCGCGCGGATCGCGCTGCCGGTGATTCCGTTGAACCGGTCTGCGTATGAAACTCCCTTTGGCAGCATACCTTCCCCTCCTTAAAACAAAAAACGCCGTCCCCGCACAGGAGGAAGGCGATGGACACGCGGTACCACTTCCACATCGATATCCCCTCGCGGGCATATCCTTTGCAAGAACGCCGTTCTTGCGCGCTGTAACCGGCGCACCGTCGGCCGCCTACTCGGTTTCCCTTTGGGAGCCTCGCTTCAGGATGTATTCGCCGCCGTTTCGCCGCCTTCTCGCACCGGCCGAAGGCTCTCTGCGGGCTTTGCGCGCGGGTACTGGTTCCCTTCATTGCGTTATGTGCATTATAGAGGATGATCGGCGCGGTGTCAAGGATTTGGCAGTTTCCATGCTTGCGATAGCGCAGCGTGAGTCCTTGGGCTGAAATCACCGTGATTATCCCATGATTTTTGGTGAGATTGAATGAATCGCAACGATCCGCAGAAAACCTCTTGACAGGCCGCGGTTAGAGATGTTAAACTTCGGATAGATGGAGTTAAAGGCAACTAACTCCATCATACATCCCGCAGGAGGACACGCATGATGCCCTTGTCAATGGTTTCGGTCGGTGACGTGAATATCATTAAAAAGATCACGGGCCGCGACGACGTACGCAAGCACCTGGCGGATCTGGGATTTGTCGTCGGGGAAGAGGTTGTGGTGGTAAACCAGCTGGGCGGGAATCTGATTCTATCCATCAAGAACAGCCGTGTTGCGCTGGACCAGACGCTGGCGACGCGCATCATGGTATAAGGAGAGGCGCGATGAAAACACTCAGGGATGTCGGCATCGGCGGGCACGCAGTGATCGTGAAACTGCACGGCGAAGGCGCGCTCAAGCGCCGGATCATGGACATGGGTCTGACCAAAGGCACGGAGGTCACCGTGCGCAAAGTAGCTCCTCTGGGGGATCCGATGGAGCTGACGGTGCGTGGCTACGAGCTTTCCATCCGCAGGAGCGACGCCGAGAAGATCGAAGTCGAATAGCGGCGCGGTGAAAAACCGCTTTTCATTTGTCCCATGGTTAGTGCTGACTAACTTACAGAAACGATGAGGAGGAACCCCACATGGGCATCAGAATTGCTCTTGCAGGCAACCCGAATTCCGGAAAAACCACCATGTTCAACGCGCTGACAGGCAGCAACCAGTACGTCGGCAACTGGCCGGGCGTGACCGTAGAGAAGAAAGAGGGCCGCCTGAAGGGCTCGCAGGATATCGTCATCCAGGACCTGCCGGGCATCTATTCGCTCTCCCCGTACACGCTGGAGGAAGTGCTTGCGCGCAATTACCTGGTAAACGAGAAGCCGGACGTCATCATCAACATCGTCGACGCCACGAACATCGAGCGGAATTTATACCTCACCACGCAGCTCAAGGAACTGAATATCCCGATGGTCATCGCGCTTAATATGATCGACGTCACGCGCAAGAACGGCGACGTCATTCAGCTATTCAAACTGGCCGAGGAACTCAAGTGCGAAGTGATTGAAACCTCCGCTTTAAAGGGCGAGGGCAGCAAGCTGGTCGCCGAGAAAGCCGCGGAGCTTGCGCGCCAAAACACACGGGCGGAGCTTCCGCACGTGTTCGCGGGCAGTGTGGAGCACGCGCTGGCGCATATCGAGGATTTGATCACCCACCGCAATTGTGAGGAACCCGTGCATCATCACCATGCCGACGGCAGCGTTCACACGGGCAGCATTGTGGACGTTTCACTGTCGCGCTGGTACTCAATCAAGCTGTTTGAGCGCGATGAAAAGGTGCAGCAGGAATTGAACCTTCCCGCAGCGATTTTAAAGCAGGTGGAAAACACGATACAGGCCTGCGAAACCGAGATGGACGACGACGCGGAATCCATCATCACCAATCAGCGCTACGCCTATATCAACAAGCTCGTGGAGGTCTGCGTGAAGAAGGGCAAGGCCAAGGGCTCGCTGACGACTTCGGACAGGATCGACCGCGTCATCACCAACCGCATCCTTGCGCTGCCGATCTTTGCGCTCATCATGTTCCTGGTGTATTACGTTTCGATCACCACCATCGGCGCCATCGTAACGGATTTTACCAACGATACCTTCGTCGGCGAGTGGGTGCAGGCGCCGCTGATGAACTGGCTTGCAGGCATCGGCACGGCGAATTGGCTGGTCGGGCTGATCGGCGACGGCATCGTCGGCGGCGTGGGCGCGGTGCTGGGCTTCGTGCCGCAGATGCTCGTGCTCTTTTTGATGCTGGCTATCCTTGAGGATGTCGGCTACATGGCGCGCGTCGCGTTTATCATGGACCGAATCTTCCGCCGGTTCGGGCTTTCGGGCAAGAGCTTCATCCCGATACTCATCTCGTCGGGCTGCGCCATCCCGGGCGTCATGGCCTCGCGCACCATTGAAAACGAGCATGACCGCAGAATGACGATCATCACCGCAAGCTTTATCCCCTGCGGCGCGAAGATGCCCATCGTCGCGCTGATTGCGGGCGCGCTGTTTCACAACGCGGGCTGGGTGGCAGCCTCGGCGTATTTCATCGGTGTTACGGCTGTGATCGTCTCCGGCATCATGCTGCGCAAAACGAAAATGTTCACCGGCAAGCCCGCTCCCTTTGTGATGGAGCTTCCCGCGTACCACACCCCCTCTCCGGGCAACGTGATGCGCAGTATGTGGGAACGCGGCTTCAGCTTTATCAAGCGCGCGGGAACGGTGATCGTAGTCGCGAGCGTATTCATCTGGTTCACATCCGGCTACGGATGGACTGCCGCGCAGCCTGCCGTAACACACAGCGGCGCGGTTGCCGCCGTTGAAACCACAGCCGCCGCCCCGGCCTCGTTTGGCGCGGTGGAGAGTATGGACGACAGCATGCTGGGCAAAGTCGGCGGATTTGCCGCCCCGGTTTTCTCACCGCTTGGTTTTGGCAACTGGCAGTCCACCGTCGCCGCCGTGATGGGGCTGGTCGCCAAGGAGGAAGTCGTCGGCGTGTTCGGCGTGCTTTACGGCACCGCCGCGGATGAGGAATCCGCCTTCGCGCTGCTGGAGGAAGGCTCCGACACGGAGATCGAAACCTCGCTCTCTCCCGTCGCACAGGCGTTTGATACGGCCGGCGGTGGTTACGGCGGTCTGGCGGCGTTCAGTTTCCTGCTGTTTAACCTCCTGTGCGCGCCCTGCTTTGCGGCCATCGGCGCCATCCGACGCGAGATGAACTCGGCGAAGTGGACATGGTTTGCCATCGGTTACCAGACGCTGTTCGCCTACTCGGTCGCGCTGATCGTGTTCCGCCTGGGCGTGCTGTTCTCCGGCGGCGGATTCACCCTGGCCACGGCCGCCGCGCTTTTACTCCTGACCGGCATGATTTTCCAACTCACCCGCAGAAACAAACGCATCGAAGCGTAAAGGAGGGTATCGTATGGCAACCTGGATCGTAGGCGGCGCTGTGCTCGTGACCGTCGGCGGCATCGTATGGAAGATGATCTCAGACCGCAGGCACGGGAAAAACGCCTGCGGCGGCAATTGCCAAAGCTGCCGCATGAGCTGCTCCGCCCGCCCGAAATAAACGGCGGGTTGAAATCAGCGGCGCAACGTGATACGCTGTCAGAAAACGGAAGGAAGTGAGGACATGCAAATACTGAAGTCGTCTGAAGATTATCTGGAAGCCATGCTGATGATGCAATTGCAGCATGGCTACATCCGCTCCATCGACATCGCCAACGAGCTTGGCGTAACCAAACCCAGTGTCAGCTACGCCACCAAGCGGCTGCGTGAAAACGGCTACATCACCATGGATAAAGACGGGCTGATCACCATCACCCAAAAGGGGCTGGAGATCGCCAGCAGCATGTATGAGCGGCATCAGGCGCTGTCCGATTTCCTGATCCGCGTCGGGGTGAACCCGAAAACCGCGCGGGAGGACGCCTGTAAAATCGAACACGACATCTCGGAAGAAACCTTTCAGGCGCTCCGCAATTATATTGACAACGATAAACGCACATAATATGATAGCTTTAGCCATATAAAGGAGGAAGCTATCATGAAACTGAATAAGAGCCGCACTCTCCTGGTCGGTTTTGCATTCATGTCCATCGGCGCG
>JBDRTL010000104.1:0-2093 GCA_043824045.1 Bacillota bacterium | reverse complement strand
GTGTTTGCCAAGGGCGGGCGGGTGGACACGGGGCTTGACGCCGTGGAATGGGTAAAGTTCGGCGAGCAGAGCGGCGCGGGCGAGGTGGTAGTCAACTCCATCGATACCGACGGCGTGCGCGGAGGGTTCGATCTGGAAATGCTCAAAGCCATCGGCGACGCCGTGCGGCTGCCGCTCATCGCCTCGGGCGGCGCGGGCAAGGCGGAGGATTTTATCGAGCTGTTCCGGCTGCCGCGCGTGGACGCGGGGCTCGCGGCCAGTATCTTCCACTCCCGCGAGACGGACATCCGGCAACTCAAGCGGATGCTGAAAGCGAACGGCATCCCCATGCGCGTATAACGACGGAAAGCCGCACAGCGGCGGGAGGGCATATGACCGATCAGGAGATTTTGAAAAAGCTGCAATTTGACGAAAACGGGCTAATTCCCGCCGTCGTGCAGGATTACGCCACCCACGAAGTGCTGACGCTGGCGTACATGAACCGCGAAAGCCTGCAGATCAGCCTTGCGGAAGGCCGAACCTGCTTTTACAGCCGCAGCCGCAAATGCCTGTGGCGCAAGGGCGAGACGAGCGGCAACATGCAGAAAATCGTTGCCGTACGCGCGGACTGCGACGGCGACGCGCTGGTGGTGGAGGTCAAGAAGAACGGCCCCGCCTGCCACACGGGCGCGGAAAGCTGCTTTTTTGAGGAACTGTATCAGGATGAGGAGCTCAAGTCCTTTTCCATCCGCGAGCTTTGCGAAATCATCCAAGGCCGCAAAGACAACCCCAGAAACGGCAGCTACACCACCTATCTGTTTGAAAAAGGCCTGGAGAAAATCCTGAAAAAAGTCGGCGAGGAAACGACCGAGGTGATCATCGCCGCCACCAAAGCCGATAAAAACGAAACCGTGTACGAGCTGGGCGATCTGCTCTACCACGCGCTGGTGCTGATGACGGAAATGGGTATCACCTACGAGGATATGGTCAATGAACTCGCAAAGCGCCACGTCGTAGACCACAAAGTGAAACAGGAGCGCATGCAATGAGCTTTCTATCCAACGCGCACACGCACACCACGTACTGCGACGGGTCCTGCGATATCGCAACCCTCGTGCGCAAGGCACAGGAACTGGGTTTTGTCAGTTTGGGATTTTCAGAGCACGCGCATCAGGGCTACGACCCGATCTACAGCATGTCCGCGGAGGTTCAGCTGGCGTATATCGCCGAGCTTCGCGCGCTGCAGGCGCTGCACAACGCGCGCGGCATTTTGCCCAAGCTCTACGTCGGCGTGGAACAGGACGCTTTGGCCCCGCAGGCGCGAAAGGACATCAACCGCGGCCAGGGCGACTACGTCATTGGTTCCACGCACTACCTGCCCGCATCGCCGGACGGCCAAAAACAGGCCGTAGACGGCTCCCGGGAATCGCTGAACCGACTGATCGGCGAGCATTACGGCGGCGACGCCATGGAAATGGCCAGAGCCTATTATCGCCTGCTGGGCGAATCCGTCAAAGCGGACAAGCCCGACATCATCGGGCATTTCGACGTAGTGCGCAAGCACGCCGGCGTGATCGGGCTGGATACCGCGCACCCCGCGTACCGCCGCGCCGCGCTGGACGCGATGGGAACCGCGTTTCAAGGCTGTACCCTGCTCGAAGTCAACACGGGCAACATCGCCAGAGGGCACGACACCTTCCCCTATCCCGCCGGTTTCCTGCTGGACGCGTGGCTGGAGATGGGCGGCGAGCTGACGCTGACATCCGACTGCCACAATGCCCCCGATCTGGACTGCGCCTATGCGCAGACGCTCCAAATGCTTAAACGCAGGCATTGCAAACGCCTGCTGCGCCTGGGCACGGGCGACCGGCTCTGGGACGAATTTCTACTGTAGTTTTCTGCGATATTCAGCCTCCGGACAGATTGGACTTTATCAACAAGCTGAACCGATTCTATCGGAGGAATCGGTTTTTTAGTACCAATGTGATATACTATTGCCAAGAGATTGGAAATGATGCGTATATTCTGTTTGCGACACATAATTCCCGCTTACAGGCAATGAGGAGAATGACCATGCAGAGCAATCGCTTTACAGATTACGCCGCGTCCGAGAA
>JBDRTL010000103.1:0-2712 GCA_043824045.1 Bacillota bacterium | reverse complement strand
AGCCCCGAAATGAAGTCCACCGGCGAGGCCATCGGCTACGACAACACCCTAAACCGCGCGCTGTTCAAGGCGATGCAGAGCTCGGGCATGAACGTGGCCAACTACGGCACGATCTTCGTGACCGTCGCCGACGAGGACAAGGCGGAGGCCCTGCCGCTGATCAGGCGCTTTTACGACCTCGGCTTTAATATCGAGGCCACGCAGGGCACGGCGGCATTCCTCAAGGAAAACGGCATCCGCACGCGCATGCGCCGCAAGCTCTCCGAGGGCAGCGACGAAATCCTGACCTCGCTTCGGCAAGGGCATGTGAACTACGTCATCAACACGCGCGGCATGACCATCGGCGACCGCGACTCCGACGGCGCGCGCATCCGCCGCTGCGCCGTGGAAAACAACGTGACCATCTTTACGTCGCTGGACACCGTGGGCGTGCTTTTAAACGTACTGGAAGAAATCACGCTGACCATCTCCACCATCGACGCCGAATAAATATCCCGGAAAGGATGCTGCGCATGCCGTATACCCTGGCCGAGAATACGCAGATTGCGAAAAACACGTGGCGCATGCGGCTATTGGGCGACACGGGCAAGCTCAAGCGCCCGGGCCAGTTTGTGCAGTTCAAGGTGCCGGATTTTTACCTGCGCCGCCCGCTTTCCGTGTGCGACTGGGACGAGCAGAGCCTGACCCTGATCTACAAGGTCGTCGGGCATGGGACCGAAGCCATGACCCGCATGCGTAAGGGCGATACCGCCGACCTGCTCACGGGGCTTGGCAACGGGTTTGACGTGAAAGCCTGCGCGCCGATGGTGATCGGCGGCGGCGCGGGCATCCCCCCGCTGTACCGGCTGTGCAGGGAGCTGATCGCGTGCGGCGTAAAACCGGCCGTCCTGCTGGGCTTCAACACGAAGGATGAAATCTTTTTAATGGATGAGTTTGAAGCGCTCGGCGCGCGGGTGCGCGTGACGACGGTGGACGGCACCTTCGGCGTGAAAGGCTACGTAACGCAGGCGGCGGAAACTCTACCCCAATCGTACGACTGCGTGTATACCTGCGGCCCCGAGCCGATGCTTAAGGCCGTGTTCAGGCTGTGCGGGCAGCGCGGCATCTCCGGCCAGTTCAGCCTGGAGGAGCGCATGGCCTGCGGGTTCGGCGCGTGCATGGGCTGCGCCGTCCAAACCACGGGCGGCGCAAAACGCGTATGCCTCGACGGCCCGGTGTTTGCAAAGGAGGAACTCCCATGGCAGATTTGAGCGTCGTCCTTTCGGGTATCCGGCTTTCAAACCCCGTGATCCCCGCCAGCGGGACGTTTAACTACGGGCAGGAATTCCGGGACTATTACGATATCAACTGCCTGGGCACATTCTCCTTTAAAGGCACCACGCTTTTGCCGCGTTTCGGCAATCCCACGCCGCGCGTGGCCGAATGCGCGGCCGGTATGCTCAACGCCATCGGGCTGCAAAACCCCGGCGTGCAGCACGTGATCGAGCACGAGCTGCCGATGATTGCATCCTTTTTCCACAAGCCCGTGATGTCAAATATCTCGGGCTTTTCCGTGGAGGAATACGCGCAGGTCGCCGCGCTGCTCGATACGCAGGAACAGATCGGCTGGCACGAGATCAACGTCTCCTGCCCAAACGTCCACGGCGGGGGCATGGCGTTTGGCACGGACTGCGAAAACGCCGCCGCCGTGACCAAAGCCGTGAAGGCCGTGTGCAGAAAGCCCGTCTATATCAAGTTAAGCCCCAACGTCACCGATATCGTCTCCATCGCCAAAGCCTGCGAAGACGCGGGCGCGGACGGGCTGACGCTGATCAACACCCTGCTTGGCATGCGCATCAGCCTGTGCACGAGAAAGCCAGTCCTCGCCAATACCATGGGCGGCCTCTCCGGCCCCGCCGTATTCCCCGTGGCGCTGCGGATGGTGTGGCAGGCGGCGCAGGCCGTCAAAATCCCCGTGATCGGCATGGGCGGCGTGCAGAGCGCCGAGGACGTAATTGAGATGATGCTCGCGGGCGCAACCGCCGTGCAGGTGGGCGCGGCAAACCTTGTCAACCCTTACGCCTGCAGGGAGATCATCGGCGATCTCCCGCGGGTGATGCAAAAATATGGGATCGGGTCCCTGCAGGAAATCATCGGAGGTGCATGGAAATGAGCCGGAAAGGCGACGTGATCATCGCGCTGGACTTCCCGTCCAAAACGGAAGTGTTTCTATTTCTGGACATGTTTCAGGCGGAAAAGCCGTTTGTGAAGATCGGCATGGAGCTGTTCTACGCCCAGGGGCCGCAGATCGTAAAAGACATCAAGGCGCGCGGGCACAAGATCTTTCTGGACTTGAAACTGCACGACATTCCCAATACCGTCATGCGCGCCATGCGCGTGCTGTCACAGCTTGGCGCGGATATGGTGAACCTCCACGCGGCGGGCGGCATCCCCATGATGCGCGCTGCGCTGGAAGGGCTGACCCGGGCAGACGGCACGCGCCCGATGGTGATCGCCGTCACCCAGCTGACCTCCACCAGCGAAGCGCAGCTCAAAAACGAACTGCTGATCGGCGCCTCCATGCCCGAGACCGTGATCAAGTACGCGCAAAACGCCAAGGCGGCGGGGCTGGACGGCGTGGTCTGCTCCCCGCTGGAGGCCGCGGCGGTGAAAGCGGCCTGCGGGCAGGACTTCCAAACCGTGACCCCCGGCATCCGCTTTCCGGGCGGCGCG
>JBDRTL010000102.1:0-3400 GCA_043824045.1 Bacillota bacterium | reverse complement strand
ATACACGGAATCGCCTTCCAGCCACTCCGTATCGTCCTTGCCGGTAAACCAGGTGGGCTCGTGTGTGATGATGAAGTTCACGCCCTGTGCAGCCGCCTCGCGGATGACGTCCACCGTCGCCATGAAGGTGGAGCCGATTTTTTTGACCTCGCTGTCCAGGCTGCCCGCCATCAGATGGTCGCAGGTTTTGTCCTCCGGCAGGCGGGGCACGCCTGTTTTCTGGATGATGCCGCCGATGATCTCTCGAACTTTCATAGCTTGTCTCCTTACCCTTTGATGGCGCCCAGGATGACGCCCTTGATAAAGTACTTCTGTACGAACGGGAAGATGATCAGCACCGGGATGATGCCGATCACGGCCATTGCCATGCGCACCGAGGAGCCGGGCAGCTCGATATCCATCGTGCCCAGCAGCTGCGCGTTGGAGCTGACCTTCAGGAACTGGATGTTGTTCATGATCCGGATCAGCAGGTTTTGCAGCGGATAGAGCTTGGAATCGGTGATGTAGTACAGGCAGTTGACCCAGTCGTTCCAGTATATCAGCCCCGTGAACAGGCTGATGGTGGCGATGGTGGGGATGGCCAGCGGGATCATGACGGCGATAAAAATCCTGAGTTCGCCCGCGCCGTCGATCTGTGCGCTCTCCACCATCTCGTGGGGGATGCTGTTGGAATAGTAGTTGCGCACCAGCAGGACGTTGAACGCGGTGACCAGGAAGTTGGGCGCGATCAGCGCGAAAAGCGTGTTTTTGATGTGAAAGAAGCTCGACCACATGATGTAGGACGATACCACGCCGCCGTTGAAGAGCATCGTAAAGAACACGAAAAACGCCAGCGCGTTCTTATACTTGAAATCCCTGCGGGACATGGGGTAGGCGAGGGTCGTGGTGAGCGCCACGCTGATCAGCGTGCCAAGCGCAGTCACGGACAGCGTAACGCCGTACGCGTGGAATATCAGCGCGGATTGCTTGACCATGTAATAATACGAATCCAGGCTCAGCCTGGCCGGAAAAAACGTATATCCGTGCGCGACCAGCATGTCCTCGTCGGTAAAGGAGGCGGTGACGATGAGAAGGATCGGCAGGATGACCGCGACCGCCAGGACGGATAACACAATCGTGGCGAAATAGCGGAAGCGGACGACGTCGTTGTATTGGCGTTTGATCATCATCTTGTCCCGCCTCCTTAAAACAGCGCGTTATCGTTGTCGAGCCTGCGCACCAGCGCGTTTGCGCCAAGCACCAGCAAAAGGCCGACCACGGACTGGTACAGCGCCGCCGCGGCGGACATGCCCACGTCGTTTAATTCCATCAGCCCGCGGTACACATAGGTATCGATGGTCTGCGTCACCCCGAACAGGCGGCCAGAGTTCTGCGGCACCTGATAGAACAGCCCGAAATCGGAATAGAAGATGCGGCCGACGGCCATCAGCAGCATGATGATGACGGTAGGCTTCAGCAGCGGCACGGTGATTTTGAGAATTTGCTGCACCTTGCTGGCGCCGTCGATCTGCGCGGCTTCGTACACGCTGTGGTCGATGCCCGCGATGCTTGCAATATACACGATGGACGAGACGCCCATGTATTTCCACAGATAAACAAACACCAGGATGACCGGCCACGGGCCCGGCGTTGAATACCAGCTGAACGCCTGTATTCCCAGCCACGGGAAGACCGTGTTGTTGATGAAGCCCGTATCGGCGTTGAGAAACGCGTAGACCACAAACCCGATGACCACCCAGGAAAAGAGGTTGGGCAGCATCAGCGCGGACTGGAACAGCCGCACCCGGCGGCGCTGCCCCAGTTCGTATATCAGGATGGCGATGAATATGGCTACCAGCGTGCCGATCAGGATAAAGGCGGCGTTATAAAGCAAAGTGTTTCGGGTCATGATCCATGCGTCGCGGGTTTTGAACAGGAAGCGGAAATTGTCAAACCCGTTCCAGTCGCTGCCGAAGATCCCCTTGAAGTAGTTAAAGTCCTTGAAAGCCAGAAATACGCCGAACATCGGCAGATAATTATTGATCAACAGGTATAGGATGCCCGGCGCGGCGATCAGCAGCAGTGGCCCTGTTTTAGCCAGCCGGTTTTTTCGGCGTTTTCCCATTTGCATTCCTCATTTATCCTGTCATGATGACGAGGGGCGGAACTCCGCCCCTCGTCGGAGGGTTCGTCGGGTTTACTTGCTGGCTACCCAGGCATCCAGTTGCGCCTGCTTGGCCGCGATGATTTCGCCAAGCCCGGCTTCCGCGAGCCTCTCCAGGAAAATCGGGATTTCCGTTAAGGGGTCCACGCTGCCGCACAACAGGCCGGGCAGGTACTGCTCGATTACGTTGGTTACGGCGGTGTACTCGGTCTTTACGCTGCTTGCGTCAAAGGTGAAGCCCATCGCGACGGAAGTTTTCGCGTTCTGGTTTTGTTCCAGTTCCCAGACAAGCGATTCGGGATTGGTACCCGCCATCGGATACATGATGAAGAAGTTGCCAAGCGTGCCGCAGGAGAGCTGCGCCGTGTAAGGCACGGTGGCTGCTTCCTGGCCGGGCGGATAGCTCATGGTGCCGTCGGCGCCCAGCACATAGTCGCGGCCATCCAGCCCGTAGATGAGCAGGTTGACCACGGCGGGATCGGTAAAGGTGAGGTTGAGGAATTTTACGGCTGCCTCGGGAACTTTGGAGGTGGAGGCGACGCACCAGGTCAGTGCATTGATGGACGAGGTATCCAAAAACGCGTTGGAGACGATCTTCGCACCCAGATCATACCCGCCGCACTGCGCTTCGAGGCTGGCGGCGGTATCCGCTTCGGGGTAGCTGTAGCTCGCCAGGTAGGCAAAGTAGTTGCCCGAAGACATGAGTTCCGCGGCGGTGGAGGAGGTGGTGGCCGCGTCTTTCATCACGAGGTCATTCAGGTACCAGCTGCGTGCAAGATCGCACACCTTGGCGAACGCTTCGGACGCGTAGAAGTCCACAACGGTCAGTTCGTCGTTCATCAGCACGCCCTTGGGAGAGAAGTAGTTGTCGGTGAGATAGTCCACGTTGGGTACGGTCAGGCCCAGGCCGATGTTGCCGGTGTTCACGGCTGCCATCGGGGTCATGTCCGGATAGGCCGCCTTGACGGCTTCAAGCACGGCTGTGATATCGTTGGCACTGTTGACCTGGGACATATCCAGGTCCAGCGCGTCGGCGATATCCTGCCGGTATACCAGCATGGGGGTCAGCGCGATTGGCTTATAGGTGGGGAAACCGTACAGTTCGCCCGCATAGCTGCATGCCGCCAGCCATTTTTCGCCGATCAGCGCAACGGTCTCGGGGGCGTAGGCAGCTGCCAGATCGGTGATGTCCTGGCACATGCCGGTGCTGATTCCGGCGTTCAGATCGCCCAGGGTTTCGTAGATGTCCACCTGTTC
>JBDRTL010000101.1:0-4294 GCA_043824045.1 Bacillota bacterium | reverse complement strand
CGCGCCGCGTCCATGCCGCCGTCCAGGCATACGGCCGCGATCACGGCCTCCATCGCGTCGGCCAGAATGGCGGGCTTTTCGCGCCCCTTCGTCAGCTCTTCGCCGTGTCCCATCCTGAGATGCGCGCCCAGCTCCAGCGTGTTCGCCAGATACGTAAGCGTTTCTTCGCACACCAGCGCGGCGCGGCGCGCGGTGAGCTCGCCCTCGTCGCAGTCCGCATACTTGCTGTAGAGCAGGTCGCTCACGCAGTACTGCAGCACCGCGTCGCCTAAAAACTCCAGCCGCTGATTGTCCCGTTTTAGAAGTGTCGAAGGATGTGTCAGCGCAAGCTTCAAAAGCGCTCCGTCATGGAAGCGGTATTTAAGCTTGTCCTCCAGTGCGCGCATGGCAACCCCTCCGTTTTATAAAGGATGGCGCTGAACATCAGCGCCATTGAATTGTTAGCCGCAATCATGGGCTGACTCCAGCTTGTTCAGATCGGCAGTAAGTGATGCCCATTGCCCGCCGAAGCCAACACAGCAGATCGGGCCTTATGGACGGGCTGGTTCCAGCCTGTTCAGAAGGTCTGATATGCTAGGAAGCAAGGGTGGCAAAGGGTTGAGCTTACACGTTCGTAAGTGATGCCCTTTGCCAGCCCGAAGCTGACAACGCAGATCGGGCCTTATGGACAGGCTGGTTCCAGCCGACTCAAAAGGCGTGCTATGCGCGAAAGCAAGGACGGCGAGGATTGAGCTTACTCGTTTGTAAGTGATATCCGAGCCGTTCCGCGGCTGACAAAGCAGAGTGCGCCTTTTCAGTCGGCTGGTTATTGGTTGTCTTCGATGTATTTTACAACATCCCCAACTGTTTTCAGGCCGAGAATCACCTCGTCCTCCACTTCGATGCCGAATTCGCTTTCCAGTTCGAGGATCATCACCATTACGTTGGCGCTGTCGGCCTTCAGGTCTTCCACCAGACGGCTTTCAGGAGTAATTTTGTCCGCTTCCACTTGCAGCTGTTCTGCGATCATGTCCCGCACCTTGTCAAATACCATGTGTACGTCCTCCTTAAGACTCCATATCAGTTTCGGATTGGATCCCGTTTTGGATTGCGCCGACCACGTCGGCCCTGACCATCTGCACGCCCTGCTTGATGGCGCAGGCGATGGCGTGGGCGTTGCACGATCCGTGCGCCTTGATCACGCAGCCGTTCACGCCCAGAAGCGGCGCGCCGCCGACCTCGGAATAATCCAGGGTCTTCTTCACGCGCTTGAATGCCGATTTGGCTAATAGCGCGCCGGTTTTCGACTTGAGATCGGCGGTAATCTCCTTTTTGATCATGCCCATCAGCGTTTGCGCCACGCCCTCCATGAACTTGAGGACGACGTTGCCCACAAACCCGTCGCAGACCACGACGTCCGCCTGGTCGTGGGTGATGCCGCGCCCTTCCACGTTACCCACGAAGTTCAACCCGCTTCCCGAAAGCAGCTTATAGGCCGCCTTGGTCAGCTCGCAGCCCTTCTCGGCTTCCGAACCGTTGTTCACCAGGCCGACGCGCGGGTTTTCGATGCCGCGCATGCCGCGCATATACGCGTCGCCCATCTGGGCGAACTGCAAAAGGTATTCCGGCCTGCAATCGACGTTTGCGCCGCAGTCGATGAGCAGGAAGTAGTCCTTGCCGTTTGGTAAAAGCGGGGCGAGCGCCGGACGGTCGATGCCCTTGATGCGCCCGAGGCGGAACATCCCGCCCGCGAGCACAGCGCCCGTCGAGCCCGCGGACACGAACGCGTCCACCTGTTTATCCTTGAGCTTGAGCATCCCGTCCACGATCGCGCTGTGTTTTTTCCGGCGCACGGCGATCACGGGCGCTTCCTCGTTCAAAATCAGCTCGGGGCAGTCCGAAACCGTCACGTGGGGCAAAAGCCTCGGCATATCCTTGAACACCTCTTTGAGCAGCGGTTCCACAACGTCCGCGGGGCCGCCAAGCTCAATGGTAAGCTCGGGGAAAAGCTCCAGGGCTTCCTTCGCGCCTGCGATGGTCGCTTCGGGGGCGTGGTCGCCGCCCATGACATCCAAATAGATTTTCATGCTTTTTACTCCAACTCAGTTTACTCCAAAGCGATGGCGTAGATGTAGCTGGGATCGGCTCCCGTAGTGGAAATGACCAGAACGTTTCGGTAGACCGCGGGAGACGCGACGATCTCGCCCTCCAGCTGCAGGGTGCTTACCACCGCGCCGGTTTGGGCGTCGATCAGCTGGAGCCGGCCGCTTACGAGCGCCTGTACAATCCACGCGTCGCCGGCTTCATTGTACACGGCCACGGGGCTTGATTCCGCGGGCGCCTCAAACGCCGCGGACCACTTCACGCTGCCGTCGGATTTGGATAGCGCGTACATCGTGGAATTGGTCTTGCCGTTGGTCACGGTAAAGAACACGGTGTCCGCCGCGCCGTTTTGCCCGACGACGGGGCTTGCGTAAATGCCCACGGGATCGGATGAAATGTAGGTGAGGTCTTCTACCTTGAACTGCCAGAGGATCTTGCCGGACAGCGCGTCAAATTTAAAGAACGCCGCGTCCCCGCCCTTGCCCTGGCTTTTCACCATGTTGCCCGCGTACAGCGACACGGCGCCGCCGTCCGCGCTCATCTCCAGCGCCGGTGTGCCTTTGATCGCGTCGCCGGTGCGCACCGCCCACACGGGCGTAAGGGTATTTACGTCCACGCACTGCAGCACGCCCTTATCGTCGCCGAAGTAGACGTAGGGGCCGTACATCGCTACCGAACCGTCCACGTTGGTTTCCTTGGCGGCCTGCCCCGGCGCAAGCCAGGTGTAGCGGTGGTACTTGGGGCTGATACTGAGCTTGCTTCCGATATAATCAAAGTCCGTGTTCAGGTCGGCCAGATAGAGCACGCCGTTTTGCCCGCCCACGATCATCGCGCCGGTCAGCTTGTCAAACAGCGGCGCGCCGGAGAAGCCGGAGTAGTTCGTCTGCACGGGTTTTAAGCGGCCGTCGAGCAACGTAAGCTCCTTGTTGTTCATGAGGTTATAGAGGTGCAGGCCGTTGTCGATCCTCGATTGATCGGGCTTATTGGAGTAGAACTGCCCGAAAGCCACGATCGGCGATCCGTCGGTGTTCACGGAAACCGCGCCGTTGGACGGCCAGCTGATGCTGACGGGATCGCGGGTGAACGCGCCCGTGGTCAGGTCCAGAAAGTAGAGCTTCCCGTTCTGCCCGCCGACGATCACCTCTTTGAGCGCGGTGATATTCTTCATCTCGGTGGAAATGGAGAGCAGCTGGCGCACTTCCATCGGCCACTTGACGATCGCCGCCTGGCCGGGCCAGCCGACGCCCGTGAGGTTGACGTCGTTCATGCGCATGGTGCCTTCCACCGGCACCTTCCAGAGCACGGACATCGTGCCCGCCTCGATCTCCACGTTGCCGTAGGCCGCGTTCTGGCGCAGCGGGCCGCCGCGGAAGGTGAGCACGCCTGCCTGGTCCCAGATGGTATATTTTTCCGCGTCGAGCATGTTGATCAGCTCCGTGCGGCTGTAGGAAGCGGTTTTAGAGGTGCCGTCGTACACGGTGGCTTTCAGATTGACCACGGCGGAGCCCTCGGAGGCGTCCGCCTGCGCAAGCAGCAGCGGCATCAGCGTGGGGCTGGGCGTGGGGGTGGGCTCGGGTTCCACGGTCGGGGTCGGCTCGGGGGTCGGCTCCGGCGTGGGTTCGGGGGTCGGCTCGGGGGTCGGCTCCGGCGTGGGCGCTGCAGTCGGCTCGGCGGCCGGCGTCGCGGTGGGCTGCAGGAGGTTGCCGGAGGCGGGCGTATCCTCTGGAATCGGGGCGGGCGCGTATTCCACGTCGGTCTTAAAGTCCGACTGGGTAAAGCCCTCGCCCACGATCAGCTCGTACCCTACGTACAGGGAGCCGGTGTAGGGTTCCTCGATCAGGCCCTCCAGCGTCCACACGCGGGTATCCTCGGTCTGGGTCATATTCATGCCGGCGGTGTTGACGGTCAGCTTAGAAATCTCGTCACCGTAGTCGTTGACGACGCGCACGGCGGAGACGTCCAGGCTGGTGACGATGGAGAAGCTGACGGTCACGGGCACGATATCGTTCACAGTGGAGCACAGGAAATCCTGCACGGGCGGATCGAACACCATCGGCGGCTCGATGCTCACGGCCTGCGAAAGCGCGCCCTCGGCGTCCCACGTGCCGTTTTTGTCAAGCGCCTGCGCCGTCAATTCTCCGGTATAGGCGGTATCGAAGGTGTGGCGCAGCTTCCAGATGTTGTTGCCGTCCGAGTTCTTGGTGACGCTTCC
>JBDRTL010000100.1:0-2485 GCA_043824045.1 Bacillota bacterium | reverse complement strand
CTCCGATATCCGCAAGCTCAACCCTTCCGCGCTGGACGGGGAAACCAGAGCGTTCACCGACGCGATGGCCGATGAAACGGGTTGGGAGAATTACCAATTGCATGTGTACAACACCGTCAAGTTCGGCAAAACGCGCGAGGTAATCGCCCGCAGTACGATGCCGGATATCCTGCGCATTGCCTTAAACGCGGCGCGCGGCGATCCCCGCACGGCGTTCCTCGCCGTGGCCGGCGTGACGGATCTGGTCTGGGGCGTCGCGGACGAGGGCGACGCGCTGATCGACGTGCGCAACTCGCGCGACCTGCCCGGCGTGCCCGTGCTCGACGGCGCGATGAACCGTGCCGGCAGGGCGGTCAAATCCGTCCTCACCGCGCCGTACACGGCGTTCCCGCTGCGCTGGTATTTCGGGAACATCGGCGTATCGTTTTTGCTGCTGCTCATCGCGGCGCTGTGGGCGCTTGGGCAGAGCGGCACGGCCTCACTGATGCTGTCCCTGCCCGTGCTTTGCTACAACCTCGGCACCATGCTTTTGCTCTGCGGCAAGGACGCGCGGTTTTTCGCGTTCAGCCCGCTTGTGAGCACCTTCCTGCTCTTCGTGCTGCTGAAAAAGCCGCCTGATAAAGAAGTGGACGCCCGATGACGCTGACGCCCGAACTGTTTTTGATCGTATGCCCGCTCACCTTTCTCGCGGGCTTTCTTGATTCCATCGCGGGCGGCGGGGGTATCATCTCGCTTCCCGCGTATTATCTGGCGGGGCTTCCGCCCGCGCTGGCGTCCGGCACCAACAAACTGTCGGCGATGATGGCCGCCGCCACCGCGACGTTCAACTACTTTAAAGCGGGGAAAATCGTCCTGCGTATCGGCGTCCCCGCGGTGCTCGGCGCGCTTTTATGCGGCGCGCTGGGCGCGCTTTTGCTGTCCGCCCTGCCGCAGACCACCGTTCGCATTCTGGTGCTTATATGCATCCCTGTCGCGGCGGCCTTTACCCTGCGCAAGCCCAAACGGCGCGACGCAAGGGAATGGAGCGCGAAGGCGTCGTTGTGGATTTCGTTTGGAATCGGAAGCGCCATCGGCTTTTACGACGGGCTGGTCGGCCCCGGCACGGGCACGTTCCTGATCCTCCTGTTCGCGCAGGTGTTCCGTCTGGAGACGGTGGAGGCGGGCGGCACCGCGAAGCTGACCAACCTCGCCAGCAACGTGGCGGCGCTCGCCAGCCTGATCGCCACGGGGAACGTGCTGTTTCTGCTGGGTATTCCGGCGGGCGTGTGCGGGATGCTCGGCGCGCATCTGGGCAGCAAGCTGACTATCAAAAAAGGCGGCAGATTCATTCGCGGTATGATGCTGTTCGTGCTCGCCCTGCTGCTTTTGAAAATCCTGTTTGATATTCTTTTCCCCGCGGCATCATGACGTTTTTCAACGTATAACCACGCGTGGCGTTTGCAGAGACAGTGGATGCCAGCCAAGACAACATAAACCGAACCGATCAACCGTCCCGACATGGCGGTGGATAACGAGTGAATTTCCCATATGTCATTGTCCGTGTTATGCTATAAATGAAGATTTGGACATTATGATCTCTGCTTACAGGTCGGCGACCACCGGATGTGCAGGATTCATGATCCCATCATTTTCATTGATATCAAGATGCATACCTGAAACGGCTTGGTGACCAAGCCGATGATGGAACAATTGGCGCGCTAACGGCTTGTTTTGAAATAGCCTGTTTATGAAATGCGCAAATGACTGAATACGGAAAGGAGCTGTCAGAATGCAGCAGGAAAAAGAAATTAGTGTGGGAATTGGGTTTGCTACAGGACGTAAAAGTTTTCAGAGGGTATTGAAAACCTATATTTATAACTGGCGCGAAAGCGGATTAACCAAGGAAAAGCATATCCGCTTACATCTATTAGCCGCTTATGATCTGAAGTACTCAAACACACAACCTGTTGACTATACCAGCGTCAGCAAACACTTGCTGGAGCAGATTGATGATACATATTTTATTGGGAAAGCGGCTATAAAGAAGGAAATCGGCGAGTTGACACGGGCAGGTGTTGTGAACGAAACGGAAGCCCGTTTGATTTTCGGAAGTGGATATGCGGCGAAACGCAATATCTTGCTTTATACCGCGCTTAAAAACAACATGGATTATCTTGTCTTTCTCGATGACGACGAGTATCCCATGGCCGTTACCAATACCCACGCTTCCGCCATATGGGGAGGGCAGCATGTGCTGGCAACCCATTTATTGAACATTGAGCAGGCGGATATCACAAACGGATACCACTGCGGGTATATTTCGCCCATACCGTATATCCGGTTTAACAACATCCTGACTGAACAGGATTTCCGCTTGTTTATTGAGGCAATCAGCAATGATATCGTTAATTGGGACAAGGTGCGCTCTGTGATGCGCGATGGCGGTGTAACCTATGCGGATACAGGTGTTTTATCGAGCGGCCGTGTCGAAGAAGTGCAGGAGGTC
>JBDRTL010000099.1:0-7350 GCA_043824045.1 Bacillota bacterium | reverse complement strand
CCGCGCGCGGTGTCCCCGTCGCGTACGATTTCATCCACCAGAAGCATCGGCTCGCGATGCGGAATAAACTGCTTGATTTCTTCTCTGTTCATTGTGTACCTCAGATAATTTTCATGATGGTCTGCCCGTATTCCATCACAACCCCGTTCTGCGCGCAGATATCCACGATGCGGCCGGACACGGGTGCGGTGATATCGTTCATGAGCTTCATGGCCTCCAGAATGCAGACCACCTGCCCCTTTTCCACGTGGTCCCCGACCTTGACATACGGCTCGGCATCCGGTGCGGGCGCGGCGTAGAACACGCCCACCATCGGCGCTTTCAGCTCGTGCATATTGTTAAAATCGTTCTGCTGCTCCACCATCTCCTCCTTGGGGTTATTGGCGGGTACCGCAGTTTCGAACTTTTTAAGCGGCAGGCACGCGACGCGCTCCATCCGGATAGAAAGCTCGCCTTCTGTGTACGAAAGCACCGATAAGTCCGATTGCGCCATCAGTTCAGCCAACGCCTTGACGTCGTCTATCTTCATTGTGTTACCCTCCGTAACGCGATACAGGCGTTATGTCCGCCAAAGCCCAGCGAGATGTTCAGCGCCAGATCGCACTGCGCTTCCCGTTTGATAAGCGGTATATAGTCCAAATCACATGCGGGGTCGGGTTCCAAAAGCCCGATGGTCGGCGGCAGCACGCCCGTACTAAGCGCCAGCGCGGCCGCGATGCACTCCGCCGCGCCCGCAGCGCCCAGCATATGGCCGGTCATGCTCTTGGTGGAACTGACCATCGCGCGTTTGGCGGCGTCCTCGCCCAAGGCGATCTTGATGGCGAGGGTCTCGGTGCCGTCGTTTAGCTGCGTGCCCGTGCCGTGCGCGTTGATGTACACGCGGTCGCTATCCTGATATCCGGCCTCCTCCATCGACAGCTTGATAGCCCGCGCGGCGGTTTCGGCGGTCGGGTCGGGGGCGGTGATATGGTACGCGTCGCAGGTGCTGCCGTAGCCGCAGATTTCCCCGAAAATCTTCGCGCCGCGCTCCTTAGCGTGCTCCAGGCTCTCCAGCACCACCAAAGCGGCGCCTTCGCCCATCACGAAGCCTGTCCTGCGCCTGTCAAACGGCAGGCTGGCCGTCAGGGGATCGTTGGAAGTCGACAGCGCCATGCAGTTGGTAAACCCGCCCGTCGCCAGCGGGCAGAGCGCCGCCTCGGTGCCGCCCGCCAAAATCGCGTCGGCATAGCCGTGCTTGATGGCGTGGAATGCTTCCCCGATGGCGTGGTTGGACGTCGCGCACGCGGTGACCACCGGCAGGCTCGGGCCCTTCGCGCCGTAGATGATGGCGGCGTTGCCGGTCGCCATGTTGGCGATCAGCATCGGGATAAAGTGCGGCGAAACCCGCTCCGGCCCTTTATCGTTGCACTTGGCGGCGGCTTCCATAAAGGTGATGATGCCGCCGATGCCCGAGCCGATGTACACGCCCAGGCGCTCCGCCGGGATGTTCTCCCCGGATTTCAGCCCCGACTGCGCCATCGCCTCCGAGGCCGCCGCCAGCGCGTACTGCACGAATAAATCGAGCTTGCGCGAGGCGTTTTTCTCAATGCCGAAGTTCGCGGGATCGAATCCCTTCAGTTCCGCGGCCAGCCGCACCTTCATGCCCGACGCGTCGTAGCGCGTGATCGTGTCGATGCCGCATTTGCCCGATAGCAGCGAATTCCAATATGTATCCACATTTAAACCGACCGGCGTTACTGCGCCCATGCCGGTAATTACAACGCGGTTCATGCGTTCCCCTCCTCATTTTGTCCAGAGGACAGCTACATGCGAAGGCCGCCGTCAACCTGAATGACCTGGCCCGTAATATAGGCCGCCCCCTGCGAGCAGAGGAAGGCAACCAGGTTTGCGACGTCTTCGACTGTACCCATCCGCTTAAGCGGGATACATTCGATGGCCTTTTGCAAAAGTCCTTCCGGCATCGCGTCCGTCATGTCCGTTTGGATGAAGCCGGGCGCGACGGCGTTGCACGTAATCCCGCGCGACGCAAGCTCTTTTGCAATGGTTTTGGTCAGGCCGATCAGCCCCGCTTTGGCGGCGGAATAGTTCGCCTGCCCCGGATTGCCCATGATGCCCGCGACGGAGGTGATATTCACAATCCGGCCGGCGCGCTGCCTTAACATCTGCATCGACGAATGCCGGATGAGATGGAACGCGCCTTTGAGATTTGTATTGATCACGTCGTCAAAATCCTTTTCACTCATGCGCATGGACAGCATATCGCGCGTGATTCCGGCGTTGTTGACGAGGATGTCGATCCGTCCGAAATCCGCGATGACTGTCTCCGTAAGCCGCTGCGTCGCCGCGAAATCCGCAACGTCGCAGGCGTATGCCGTCACGCGCACCGGATACTTGCCAAGCTGCGCCGTGGTTTCTTCCGCCATGGCGGCATTTTTGGCGTACACAAAGGCGATATCCGCGCCCTGCGCGGCCAGCGCAAGGCAGATCGCCCGCCCGATGCCGCGGCTGCCGCCGGATACCAGCGCCGTTTTTCCTGTCAGCATGCTGCGCCCTCCCTGTAGTGGCTGATGACTTGCAGTATCGATTGCTCGTCCTCCGCATGCCCGATATAGTCCGCCCCGCCGATTTTTTTAATGAAACCGGATAATACACTGCCGGAGCCGACTTCAATAAAGTCCGAATAATTCTGGCTGAGCATGCCGCGGATGAGCGTCGTCCAGCGCACGGGGTGGTCTACCTGCATGGAAAGAAGCGCGGGCGCTTCCTTTGCGCAATAGAGGCCGCACGTGGCGTTTGCGTACGTCGGTCGTTCGGGTTCTAAAAATGTCAGGGTCTGTGCATAGTGTTTCAGGTTCTCCGCGGCGCCGCGCATGAACGGGCTGTGAAATCCCCCGCCGACGTTGAGCGGCAGCGCCCGCCCGCCCGCCGCTTGCACGGCCTGGGCAAACGGCGCCATCGTTTCGGCCGCCATCGCGCATACCACCTGCCCGGGGCAATTGTAGTTTACGGGATACGCGCCGTGCTCTTTACACAGCGCTTCCACCTGATCGTCCCCGAGTTTCAAAACCGCGGCCATGCCGCCGGGGTGTTCTTGGGCGCAGGCCTGCATGAAGGATGCGCGCTTCATCACAAGCCGGAACGCCTGTGAAAACGTAAGCATCCCGCTCATCCCCAGGGTTGCGATCTCCCCCAGGGAGAATCCCGCCAGTCCGTCGGGCGCTACGCCGTTTTCGATCAGCGCCGCAGCGCAGGCGCAGTCCACGGCCATGATGCAGGGCTGCGCGTTTTGCGTCAGGCTCAGTTCTTCCTTCGTGCCGGAAAAGCACTGCGAAAGCGTGCCTTCCCGCTGTGCTTCCGCCCGGCCGAGCAGCTCTTTCGCGGCGGGAAAGGCGCTGTACACGCTCTGCCCCATACCGCCGTACTGCGCGCCCTGGCCCGCGAACACAAAGGCTATTTTACCCATGCGGGCGCACCTTTGAGCAGGCGTTCGGCCTCCAAAAACATCTCTTCGATGATGACCTTCGCGGGGCGGATTGCGTGCACCATCCCGCACGCCTGCCCGGCAATGAAGCAGCCGTTTTGCAGGTCGCCTTCCACGGCCGCTTTGCGCAGCGCGCCCACGCCCATCGCTTCCAGCTCTTCGGGGTTTGTGTTGATTTCGTATTCCATTTTCGCGTACTGGCGCGTGAAGGGGCTGCGGATGCTGCGCACCGCATGGTTTAAGCGCTTTCCGGTCACGATCGTATCGATATCCTTGGCCGACAGTACTTTTTGTTTATAGTTTTCATGGATATTGCACTCGTCCGCGCACAGGAACACGGTGCCGCACTGCACACCGACCGCGCCCAGCATCATCGCCGCCGCCGCGCCGCGCCCGTCGGCAATGCCGCCCGCGGCGATCACGGGAATGTTCACGGCGTCCGCCACCTGCGGCACGAGCGTCATGGTGGTCAGCTCGCCGATATGCCCGCCCGATTCACCGCCCTCGGCGATCACGGCGTAGGCGCCCGCCCGTTCCACGAGCCTGGCCATCGCGGTGGAAGGCACGACCGGAATCACGCGGATGCCCGCGTCCAGCCAGTCCTTCATGTAAAGGTTCGGCAGCCCCGCGCCCGTGGTGACTACCGGAGGTTTTTCCTCCGCGCACACCTGCGCCACGTCTTTGACGAACGGGCTGAGCAGCATGATATTCACGCCGAAGGGCTTATCCGTCATCGTGCGGCATTTGCGGATCTGGCCGCGCAGGTACTCCGCGTTCAGGTTCATGGCCGAGATGATGCCAAGCCCGCCGGCGTTGGAAACGGCGGCCGCCAGCGCCGCATCCGATACCCATGCCATGCCGCCCTGAAAAATGGGGTATGTAAGCCCCAGTTCACGTATCAGCACTGAGTTGATCATACTTATTTGTTGTCCACCTTCGCCACCAGATCCGCGATGGTGCGAAGCGATTCGTCGATTTCCACGGGCACGCCCAGTTCGTCTTCGAGGTTCATCACCAGTTCGGCAACGTCCAGACTGTCGAGTTCCAGGTCCGCAAACGCCATATCGGGGCGAATGTCTTTGACGTCCATGTCCTTGGATTCCGCCAGCAGTTTTGCGATGGTTTCATAAGTGCTCATCATCATTTCCTCCTAAATATTATATTGCAGCAATGCCGCACCTGAGGTAAGCCCGGCGCCGAAGGCGCTTAAAACGAGGGTTTGCCCCGTTTGCAGGCGCCCATCCTCCGCCATTTCGGACAGGAGAACGGGTATCCCCGCCGAGCCGGTGTTTCCGTGCGTCGTAATATTCACGGGAAACTTCTCGGCAGGTTGCTTCAGGCGCGACCGCGCGGTATCCATAATACGGCGGTTTGCCTGATGAAGCACAAAGTAATCGACCGAATCGGGGGTGAAGCCGCTTTGATCCAGCACCGTCTGGATGTCCTCGCAGGACCGCGTCACGGCGAACTTGAAAATCTCCTGCCCGTTCATCTGCAGCGGCACGCCCTTTGACTTTACGTCGGTAAACGGGCAGTTGCCGCCGTCGGCGATGCCGTACAGCGGGCCCGCCGTGCCGCGCGCCGTCAGGTAGATGGATTTGAAGCCCTCCCCCGCCTCGCAGATCGCCGCGCCGGCCGCGTCGCCAAAGAGCACGCAGGTGGAGCGGTCCGCCCAGTCGGCCAGACGCGTGATTTGCTCGGCGCATACGATGAGCACATGCTTTACGTTGCCGCGGATAAGCATCGCGTCGGCCAAATCCAGCGCGTAGAGAAATCCTGTGCAGCCCGCGTTTAAATCCATCGCCGGGCACTTCGCGCCGATCCTTTGCTGGATGAGGCAGCCGGTCGCCGGGAAAATCATTTCCCCGCAGGTCGTGGGGCACAGTATATAGTCTATATCATCCGCTGTCAGGCCCGCCTTGTCAAGTGCCATCTGCGCAGCCTGCGCGCCCAGCGAGCTGATCGTTTCACCGTTTGACAGGATATGGCGGCTTTTGATGCCGGTATGCGAATAAATCCATTCGTCCGAGGTGTCCAGGAACCGGGAGAGTTCGTCGTTCATGATTTGGCGGGCGGGAAGTGCATGCCCGAAGGATCGTACTTTCATTCATTCACACGCTTTCGTTTTGTAGTTGGGCGCGCCGGCGCCGCTTTTTGAGTTCCATCTCGTCTAGCGCGTCCTGGAAAAACCGGTTGAGCAGTTCGATCCCCCGCAGCAATCCTTCGCGCTCGACGGGCGTGAGCAGCTTATCGATGTCGTGCACCATCTGCTCATGAAAATAGCGATGCGCGGCGTTCATCTTCCGTCCCATGCGGGTCAGCTGCACGATCACGCTTCGCTTGTCCTTTTCGGATTTGCTTTTAAGTACGAAACCTTTTTTGCTCAACTTATTGATGGCCACCGTGACCGTGGGCGGGGAAAGCTCCATACGCTGCGCGAGCTCGTACAGGGGGATACCCGCATCCTTTTGATCCCCGACGGCTTCCAGCAGATGCATTTCGCTGATCGACAGATCCGTGCCGCTGACCGAATGCAATATGCTCTCTTCCAGTTTGTTGATTTTGCGGTACGCCATCACCAACAGCCGGTTGAGTTCACGGTTGAATACGTCCATCCATCAGCCACCCTTAATCATTCGTTAGTCTAACTAATTATATGGGTTTACGGCGCGTTGTCAATAGCGCGCAAGCAGGACAAACTGCCTGCGGGCCTGCCGTCCGCGCGGCTGGTGTGCCGCAAAACGCTGTTCAGAGGCCTGTTTGACGGGAGATTCCACACACCGGACGCGCCGGTTCAGATACAGAAAAAATACGAATGAAGCGAAAACGCCATGCCTTTACAAAGCGCACGCGGCTTGCTACAATGGAGAAAAGGCCTTCGAGGAGGGCAAACATGAGCAACAATATCTGGCACGATATCTCCCCCAAGCGGATAACCCCGGAAGATTTCATCGCCGTCATCGAGATCGAAAAAGGCAGCAAAAAGAAATACGAACTGGACAAGGAAACGGGAAGCCTGATCCTGGATCGCATCCTGTACACATCCACGCATTACCCGTGCAATTACGGGATGATTCCGCGCACCTATGCCGACGATCTGGATCCGCTGGACGTGCTGGTGGTGTGCAGCGAGGTCATCCAGCCGCTGAGCCTCGTGCGCTGCTACCCCATCGGCGTGCTGACGATGCTCGACCAGGGCAGGCTGGACGAAAAGATCATCGCCATCCCGTTCAAAGACCCCACGTTCAACGGCTACAAGGATATCAGCGAGCTGCCAAAGCACATTTTCTCGGAGATGTCGCACTTCTTTTCGGTGTACAAGAACCTGGAAGGCAAGGAAACCGTGGTGGACGAGCTGCGCGGCCATGAAGAGGCCCGGCGGGTGATCCGCAAATGTCTGGACGCGTACATCGAGAAATTCTGCCGTTCGTAACATCAGAACGCGATTTGATCACACTGGCACCGATGCGCGCGCAACGTATGCGGTCCGCGCGCTTTTGCCGCCTTCGGACTGCGAAAACAACGCGCCGGAAACGGATTGACAACCCCCCGGCGTTCCCCTATAATATACCCGTTGCGTTCGCGCGGCCCGCGGAGAGTTGGCTGAGTGGTCGAAGGCGCACGACTGGAAATCGTGTTCAGGCCAAAACCTGACTAGGGTTCAAATCCCTAACTCTCCGCCATATAAGAACGTCAGTTTTGATACAAAACGTATTGAAACCGGCGTTTTTATTTTGCACACCCAAGCTGTCAAAAGGTCTTGATTTCAAGGCTTTTGAGCGGCAATTTTGCTTTTTCCCGTTTGGCGGGTGCGTATAAAAACTCCTGGCTGTGGAGCGTTGTTGCGAATTTTGCCTGGCACTCGGCAA
>JBDRTL010000098.1:0-2602 GCA_043824045.1 Bacillota bacterium | reverse complement strand
GAAAATTCACTCATCGCATACATTCTCTAAATCTCGTTTCAGGACAAATTTATTTGCCTATCTATTCGTTAAAGTATTCTTTAGCGAATACTTAATTAAATTATACCAAAGATAATCAAACTGTCAATACAGCAGGCGGGGAGAAATTTTCCGCCTCTTTAGTGTTAATCCCCTACCGCCCACCGAAAGAAACGCATAAAAAAAGTGGCTGCGCCACTTTCATCTGCACAACCCGCAGGTGCTTACACTTCCTCGTGAGCATCTACGGGGCACACATCCGCACACGCGCCGCAATCAATGCATTTGTCAGGGTCGATCACATACTTGCTCTCCCCTTCGGAAATTGCTTCCACGGGGCATTCGGGCGCGCACGCGCCGCAGCTGATGCAGTCGTCGTTGATCTGATATGCCATAACGGTCACCTCCATTGATTCGCTTTTTGCGTGTACATCATAGCACGCGACTGTTTGTTTGGCAATACGCAGGCGGCTATTTCTTGTCGCCGGATTTTCGAAGCGCCTGCGCAACCTCTTCCAGCCAATCGCCGGCAACGCTGCCGCCTGTTTTAATCTCGTCCGTAAGCGGTTCCTGCTCAAAAGTATCGTCGTCCGGGGTAAAGGACAAATCCTCGTCTTCCGTCATTTCACGGACCGCTTCCTCATCCCGCAGCACTTTCACTTCGGCGCCCTCTTCAATCACAACGGCCATCTCTTCCCCCCCGCGCCCGACGGCCGGCTTTGCGCGCCTTCCGGTCTCCGCGACGGGCTTTTGCTGCCTTTCCCCTTCCCTGTCCATCTTGAACCATACGACGTCGTTGATGGAATAGGTTTTGATTTCGTTGGAATCGTCCCGGTGGATTCGCACGGTGACAGTCTCTTTCAAAATGTTCAAATCAATCACCGTGCCGAAGCCGTCGGGCGTTTCCACATCCTTGCCCATCTTTGGCATGCGCTTGCGTGTCTGCGCGTAATGGTCGTCTTCGAACTTCAGGCAGCACATCAGCCGCCCGCAGACGCCCGATATCTTGGTTGGATTGAGCGAGAGGTTCTGCTCCTTGGCCATCTTGATCGACACCGGCTGGAAATCGCCAAGGAATGTGCCGCAGCAGATGGGCAGCCCGCACGGGCCAAGCCCTCCGATCATCCGCGCCTCGTCACGCACGCCGATCTGGCGGAGCTCAATGCGCGTATGGAATACGGAAGCAAGGTCTTTCACGAGCGAGCGAAAGTCCACGCGCCCGTTTGCCGTGAAGTAAAACACAAGTTTGGAGTTATCAAAAGTCTGCTCCACCTGCACAAGCTTCATTTCCAGCTGATGCTCTTCGATCTTGCGGTAGCAGATATCAAACGCTTTCCTTTCATACTCCTCGTTGTCGCGCATATGCAGGATATCGTCTTCCGTCGCGATGCGAAGAATGGGCTTGAGGGGCGTGTCGATCAGTTCCTCGTCGGTTTCCCGCATGCCCGTGATGACCTGCCCGAAAGTCTGGCCGCGCACCGTATCGACGATCACAAAATCACCGGGATTGGGCCAAAGCTCGCCCGGATCGAAATAAAACAGCTTGCCTGCGTTTTTAAAGCGAACGCCTACGATTTTTGCCATTTGCTTGTTGCCTCCAGTAGTCTGAGTGTCAATTGATCGATGTTGGATTGCCAATTGACATTGCTCATCTTCAATTTTCTTGCCCGGAATACCTGATCGGTCAAAGCGATCAGGTCGGGCATTTCCGCGTCGCGGATACAATGCTGCCAGGGAGTATCCTGTAAAAGCTCCGCCGGGAGCAGGCCGGATTTCACCATCATGCATTGCTGCAGATAGCGCTCCAGCAGAAATAGGATTTGATCCGCGTTTCCCGCCATGTCTTTAAACATCGCGCCGCAGAGAACCGCATCGCGGACATTGGATACGCTTAACATCTGCCTGAGCGCCGAATTGTTGCTTCCGCCCGGCTGCTCGCTGAGGATCGAAAGCGCCTCCCCCACATTGCCGCCCGCGAGGGCGGCCGCCCGCTCCACCGCGCCGCGCGGATAGCCGCGCTTAAGCAGATGCTGCTCCAGCAGCTCGCTTGGCCACGGTGTCAGCTTGAACAATGAGCAGCGGGACAATATGGTATCCAGCAGCGGGCTTACGTCGTGCGACAGCAAAAAGTATATTACGTTCGTGTCCGGTTCTTCCAGAGATTTCAGCAGGCTATTCTGCGCCTGCGGCAAAAGGTTTTCCATCGGTTCGATGAGAATTACACGCGCCCTGCCATCCAGCGAGTGCATGGACGATAGCGTTACAACCTCGCGGATACGGTCAACGGGAATCACGGTTTTTCTTTCTTCCGGTGAAATCTCAAGGACGGATGAGTGCTTCCCTTCTTGAATCATCCGGCACTGGCTGCATTTACCGCATGGTTTTGCATCGTTTTCACAAAACAGTACGGAGGCCAGGTACCGCGCCAGGGTCCGTTTGCCGATGCCCTGCGGGCCCGTGAGCAAATAGGCGTGCACGTGCCTGCCCGTGCGAAACTGTTCAATCAGGCGCCCATACCGGGCGCCGATCCGCCGATAATCCATAAACGCGGGCTGCAAGCCCGCGTCATCACCCATACCGGACA
>JBDRTL010000097.1:0-2596 GCA_043824045.1 Bacillota bacterium | reverse complement strand
GCGCGCTGGGAAAGCATTGTGTCGCTGGGATTTAAGACGGGGAACATGCCCGTCTGACGCATTTCAAACACGCCCAGCTCGGTCACGCTGCCAAAGCGGTTTTTCACCGCGCGCAGCAGCCGGTATTCGTGCTGCCGGTCGCCCTCGAAGCTCAATACCGTATCCACCATATGCTCAAGCACCCGGGGGCCCGCCAGCGTTCCGTCCTTGGTTACGTGGCCGACCAGGAACACCGAAAGCCCCGTGGTTTTGGCGTGGCGGATGATTTGCGACGCGCTCTGCCGCACCTGGGACACACTTCCGGGCGCCGAGGCGCTGTCCGCGCTCACCATGGTTTGGATGCTGTCGATCACGAGCACGTCCGGGCTCGTCGCTTCGCACTTTTCCAGGATGCTTTCCACGCCGTTTTCGGCCAGCACGTAGAGCTGATCCTGCCTGATTTCCAGCCGTTTGGCGCGCATCTTGATCTGGCGGACGCTCTCCTCGCCGCTGACGTAGAGCACCTGCCGCGTCGCGCTCAGCTCCGCCGCCACCTGCAGCAAAAGCGTGGATTTGCCCACGCCCGGATCGCCGCCCAGCAGCGTGACGCTGCCTTCCACCAGCCCGCCGCCCAGCACCCGGTCCAGTTCCTCGTTGCCGGTTAAGACGCGGGTTTCCTTCGCGTCGTCAACGGCGTTTAAAAGCACGGCGTCGGCAGAGGGCATGCGAAAGCGGGCCGCTTTTTCGGCGGTCCTTCCAGCTGCCTGTGCGGAGGGTATCGTTTGCTCTTCAAAGGTGTTCCACGCGCTGCAATCCGGACAGCAGCCAAGCCAGCGCGGCGCCTGATAACCGCATGCTGCGCACACGTACATGCTCTTCTCCTTGGGCAAGGGCGTTCCTTTCCGACGCACGCAACGCGCCATTCCATGCTTCATTCACAGTATAGCATGGTTTAAGCGGGATGACGCCGTTTATCCTTCTTTTTTTCTTTTATGACTATACTCGAGGATCGCCTGCGCCGCGGGCCCGGTCATGCCCTCCACGTTAAGCAGCGCTTCCTTGTCGGCGGCGAAAATGGCGGACAGGCTTTTGAACGTTTTCAGCAGCGCGACCTTGCGCTTTTCGCCGATGCCGGGGATATCCGTCAGCTCGCTTTTAAGCCCCGCTTTGCTGCGCAGGGCGCGGTGGTGCGTAATGCCGAAACGGTGCGCCTCGTCGCGCACACGCTGTAAAAGGTGCAGGCCGTGGCTGCGCTTGTCCAGCACCACCGGGTCTTCGCGGCCGGGCAGGTACAGCTCCTCGTTGCGCTTGGCCAGCCCGAACATCGGCAGGTTCAGCCCGCAGGAAAGCATCGCGCGGCGCGCAAACGCGAGCTGCTGGGGGCCGCCGTCGATCAATATCAGTTCGGGGAAGCGGGAGAAGCGGCCTTCCTCGGCCGGCAGCCGCTTTTCCTCGCGCTCCTTTTTCTCTTCCAGCCCGTGCGTGAAGCGGCGGCGCAGCACCTCTTCCATGGAGGCGAAATCGTTCGCGCCTTCCACGGTTTTGATGCGGAAATGCCGGTACTGCTTCTTGTTGGGCACGCCCTGCTCAAACACGACCATCGAACCGACGGACAGGTTGCCCTGGGTGTTACTAATATCGTAGCCCTCGATGCGGCCGGGCGGCGTTGGCAGCGAAAGCGCGTCCTGAAGCTCCCGCATGGCAAGGGTCGTGCGCCGGAACTTGATCTGCCTGTTCTGTTGATGCTGTAAAAGCACGTCCTCGGCGTTTTTTAAGCTGATTTCCACCAGCCTGCGCTTTTCGCCGCGCTTGGGCGCGTGCAGCGTAACCGCCGCGCCGCGCCGCTCGCGCAACAGCATCGAAAGCTCCTCCATATCCTCGATTTCGGCCTGTAAAATCACTTCGCGCGGAATGATGCGGTCTTCCCCGTAATACTGGGGGATGAAACCGGAGAGGATCTCGGCCGCTGTATCGCCGCCCTGGTTTTCCAGCAGGAAGTGCTGCCCGTCCTCCATACGCCCGTGGTGGACGTGCACCAGCTGCACCACCGCGTCGATCTCGTCGCTTGCGACGGCGACGATGTCCTGCTCCACCGAGCGGGTCTGGATGGCGAGCTGCCGCTCGGCGATCACCTGCACGTCGGAAATCTTGTCGCGGTACATGGCCGCCTGCTCGTATTCGAGGTTTTTGGCGGCTTCGTCCATCTTCTGGCGCAGCTCCGCGAGTACGGGCCGGATATCGCCGTTTAAGAATTCCACGGACTTGCGCAGGATTTCGCCGTACGCCTGGGCGGTGATCAGGTTTGCGCAGGGCGCAAGGCACTGGCCCGTGGCGTAGTACACGCAGGGGCGGTGCGGGCGTTTGAGCGGGAATTTGAGCGCGCAGCGGCGCAGCGGAAAATAGCGGCCCAGCTCGTCGAGCGTCTGCCGCACGGCGGTTGCGCCGATATAGGGGCCGAAGTACTTCTTCCCGTCTTTGGAATCGTACGTGCGCGAGACCACGAGCCGCGGGAAGGGCTCGTACGGGTCGTAGCACAGGTAGGGCTACGGATTGTCGTCCTTGAGCAGAATATTGTAAAACGGACGGTGCTTTTTGATCAGGTTTGATTCCAGCGTCA
>JBDRTL010000096.1:0-3132 GCA_043824045.1 Bacillota bacterium | reverse complement strand
GTTTTTGAAGTTTTCATACACAACCGTCCGCATGCTCCGATTGTGTCTGGCTACCGGGATTGCTTGCTCCGTCGAACGGTTCGCTTCCCAACGTCGGGATTGCCTGTCTGACAATCATTAGACGATCTGATAGCTATAAATATTTGCCATTCAATTGTAAAATCCTTCTTCTTCCTCCGTCATTTCAAAATCCAGCGCGGTCAGGCATTCGCCATAGGCATATCCGCGCCGCTGCATCGCCATGACAGTCTTTTTGCGGGCTTCATTCGCCGGAAGGTTTTGATAGCGTTTCAAAAGTTTTGCCGCAAGTTTCGCGGCGCCGCCGTTTTGCTGCGCAGGATCAAGCTCCGCAAGCGCTTTTTCGGCGAGCTCGCCGCCGACGCCCTTTTGCCGCAGCTCATGCAGGATGCGCGCCCTGCCGATTTGCCGCGCCGACCTCTCCCGCGCCCACTGCCGGGCAAACGCCTCGTCGTCTAACAATCCTTCCGATTGAAGCTTGGTGAGCACCATCTCCACGGTGTCCTCCAGATAGCAGGCGTCGGTCAGTCGTTTTTCGATTTCAAAGCAGCTGCGGGCGCGCACCGAAAGCAGCCGCACGGCGCGGCCCAGCGCGGCGGGATACTGCGAAAGCAGCAGGTCGTGCCTGAGCGCCTTCACGTCGACCGCATCCCCCTCCCTGAGGGAGAGGGTTTCCCAGTCCCTGCGCGTCAGGCACAGGGTAATTTGGTCGTTGACGGTCACGCGGACGCCGTTTCTGAGCTCGCGGATTTCGGTGATCACGGCTTTCATCTCAGTCCTCCGCAATAACGGCACGGATCAGGTCCCGGTTCAGGCAACTCAGCCGTCCGGCCCGCCGCTCGCTCGCGCCGCTGTTGAACGACACCAGCCCGTTTCCATTCCCGTCAAAAAAGAACCCGTTCACCGCCCCGTACGCAAAGCCCTGATGCCCGTACAGGCGGCGCGGAAACACAGCGCCGTCCTCCAGCGTGAACAGCCCCATCCCATGGCGCATGCCCGGCCAGCGTTCCGCCCCGCCGTGGCTTACGTCGAACAGGTTGTCCATCGACGCGGCGTTGAGAAACGCCGTTCCATCGTGCATCCCCTGCCGCATGACCAGCAGGCAGAGTTTGGCCATCTCCCCCGCCGTGATGAACAGGTTGCCCGACGCCAGCAAAAAGTGGCGCTGCGGATTGGGCGCGCCGATGGGCGCGGCAGCATGGAAGCGCCTCTGCGCGTCGAAGGCCGCCCTGCCCGGCGGCAAAACGCGGTATCCGTCGGCAAGCCGCCGGACGTCCGCCCTGCGGATATCGAAGGTCGCCTGCACGCCGAGCGGCAAGAACAGCTCCCGCTGGATCAAATCCTCAAACCCGATATTGAACCGCGCTTCCAGCAGGCTCCCGATCAGCCCCGCGCCGAAGTTGGAGTAGCGAAACGCCCGGTACGGCAGGTGCCGGGAATAGCTTGCGGGGTCGGACAGCAGTTCGTCCGCCGTGATTTCCTCCGTAAACGAGCGGAAGTAGCGCGGGGTATCCGCAAAGCCCGAGGTGTGGCTGAGCAGCGAGCCGAGGGGAATTTTCACCTGCGGATGATACGGATTGCGGATCTCCCTGTGCCAGAAATCAGAAATATCTTCCTCCACGCTCAGTTTCCCGAGCGTCTTAAGCCGCAGCACCAAAAGCGCGCACACCGCCTTGGCGATCGAGGCTGTGCGAAAAACGGTATCCGCCCGCACGGGCCGCCTGGGATGCAGCGAAGCAAATCCGACGGTACAGGTTTCCGCCGCCTGCCCGTTTCGGATCACCTGCACGCAGCCGCCCACGGTATAATGGCGCTTCCATACGCGTTCCACCGCCGCAAGCGTATCGGGCCGGCTTTCGCCGGTAATCTCCGCGTGCCGCCACCGGCACTGCCTGCCGATGAGCGGCAGCGCCGCGGCGTAGAGTATGTTTTTATGCGCCCGAATTGGCATGCAGCGCCTCCCCGGTTATCTTGCGGTACGGCAACAGGAGATACACGGCCACCGAGATTCCCGCGTAGAAGAAGTAGGGAGACTGCCAGAGCCCCTGCCCGCCGAAAATCCACAGCGTGAGATAGACGATCATGTCCGCGCCCGTCCAGATAAGCGCCGCCTTGTCTTTGCCGGCGCAGAACAAAAGCCCGCCGATGCTCAGCACATACAAAACGATGGTCCCGATGACGCCCGCCAGGCTTGCGGCCAGCAGCGGGCGGATGAACGCCAGCAGGCAGAGCAACAGGTACGCGGCAAACGGCCTGCCCTTTTCCGTCCGGTACAGCCGCCAAAGGAAAACCGCCGCCACCGCCACGCACAGCAGGAGACTGAGAATTTGGCTTACGCGCATTTGGAGCAGGTACAGGCTGTCCGTGCGCAGCTGCTCGACTAAAAAACGTCCGCAGCCGTACAGCGCCATGTACCATAAAAACACGTCCCCGCGCCGCTTCATGCGCCTGCGCGTCAGCCACAGCACGGCGAACGTCAGCACGTTCCACATCGATTCATAGAAGAACGTCGCGGCGTGCCAGACCTCCGCGCCGTTTTCATTGATTAAAACCCCGGCGGGGAAAAACTGCCAGAACGCGTCCGTGATCACGGGGCCGAAGGCCTCGCGGTTGAAGTAGTTGCCCCAACGCCCGATCGCCTGCGCAAGGATCAGCCCCGGCGCGACCATATCCGTCAGCGACGCGAGGGAGATTTTCTTGACGCGGCTGTAAATGTACAGCGCGAGCACGCCGCCGATCACCGCGCCGTAAATCGCCACGCCGCCCTTCCAGATGTAGAGGACGGAGACGGGATCGGCCGCGAACTCGGGAAGCTTCATCAGTACATAGTAGACGCGCGCACCGATGATTCCGGCCGGCACCGCGATCAGCACGACGTCGAGCATCGTGTCCTTTTTCAGCCCCAGCCGCTTTTCCTCGCGTGCGCCCAACAGGTACGCCAGCAGGATTCCGGACATGATCAGCACGCTGTACCAGGTGATATTTCCCACGATGAAACGGCTGTACGGTATCGCCACACAATCGCCCCCTTCCTATGATTATAACATCCGCAAACCGGGTGTCAAGAAAAGCGGGCATCCGGCCTCGGGCATTGCTACCCCCTGGGAATCATGT
>JBDRTL010000095.1:0-4089 GCA_043824045.1 Bacillota bacterium | reverse complement strand
AGAGAGCGGCTCAAAAGCCGCTCTCTTTTCGTTTGCCGTTTGGGTTATTCCGCGTCGTCCGCTGCCGCTTCGTCGGTCTGGATTTCCTCGATGGAGCGGATGATGCCGGTGTACTGGATATCGGCGGCGGCGTGCCAGTCGTTCAAGATCACGTTGCTCTTTTCGTCCAGCAAATTCTGGCTGATGACGGCCTTCAGGTCGTCCGTCAGCTCAATGGACCCGCCGGGCACATCGCCGACATACTTGACGATATGCACGCCGAAGTCGCTGAGGACCGGTTCGCTGACCTGGCCCACCTCGCTCACGGAGAACGTGGCGGAGATAAACTCGGTTGCATAGCTGTACGAAGCCAGCGACACCTCATACCCGTCCGGGTACGCACCGCTGCTCATGCCGGGGTCCGTGCCGTACTCGGCAATCAAATCCTCAAACGATACGCCCTGCGCGAGCTTCAAGTTGATCTCGTCGATCGTACCCTGCACAGAGGCGATGATGGCGGCCTTCGCGGCGTCGATATCCTCGGCGGTCACGGCGGCTTGGGCTGTGTCGGCGGCTGTATCGGCCGTATCCGCAGCCGCGTCGTCCGTATTCACGGCCGTGTCTTCCGCCGTATCCGCCTCCTCGTCGCTCATCTGCTCTTCATAGCGGGCGACCAGGCCGGTGTAGGTGGCCATCAGCGTTTCATCCACGGTCAGGAGGATGTGCTTGACGTAGCGGTAGCCCGCAGGATGATACCAGGGCTCCTGATCCGCATACCCGTACTGGTACATCAGCAGCTGGTTTTCATAGGCATCGGTATCAAACTCGTAGATTTCCTTGTCGCTTAGCACGGCTTGGTCATAGTACGCCTGGATTTCCTTGTCAGTCACGGTGACGTCCTTGCAAAGCTCGGCCTTCAGGCGCTCGAAAATCTCGTTGTCCATATAGCTCTGGCGCAGGGTGTCCCTGGTATAGCCCATTGCGCTGTAATAGTCCTCAGCCGCGGTATAGGCGGCCGCCCTTTCCTCGTCGGTGGTCGTTTCGGTTTCCGTCAGGTTGTAGGACACATAGTTGTCCAGCGCGTACTGCCATTCCGCGTCGGAAGACGCGTTGAGGTCGCTCAGCTCCACTTCCGTAAACTGATCCAGCCCCAGCTCCGCGGCCGACATCTTGATCAGCTTGAGCGTGATGGATTCCTCCATCGCCACGGAATAGTAAAGCTCCACGCTTTCCGCGTCCGGCTCGCCGTAGAAGTTCACGACGTGCTCGTAGCTTTCCAGCACTTCCGCGCCCGTAATGGGCTGGCCGTTTACATTCGCCACCACGTCCTCCAGCCCGATCTGGAACTCCGTGGCGGCCACCGCGTCGGTGACCTCGTCTCCGGCGTCGGCGGCGTCCAGCGTCTGCAGCGTGGGAATCGTCTCCTCCTGCTGCGTTCCGCGGATGATAAAGAAGGCCGCAACCCCCAATATGATCAGCGCCGCGACGACGACGATGATGATCTGGTATTGTTTCATCTTGTTCTTCTGTCCATTTTGTTCTTCGCTCATTGTGCTATATCCTTTCTGCAATGAATACCAAATAATTCTGTATGCCTTATCATATTATTGCACATGTACCCTGCAATCGCAAGGGTTTTGTGGGTGCCTTGCAGAATGTTGCAATTGCTAAGATTGAGGCGCTGCGGCGTTTCGGAGGGATACGATGCGCGTGCTGATACTGAAAAAGGAACGGAAACTCTGCCTTCTGGACGGCGACGCCGAATTGCTGTGCGCGCCTATAGGGCTCGGCCGAAATCCCGAGGGCGCGAAGGCACGGGAAGGCGACGGAAAAACGCCCGAGGGCGTTTATCGCATATGCTTTCAAAAGCCGGACGGCAGGCATGGCCGGAGTTTGGGGCTAAATTATCCAAACGCCGACGACGCGAAGGCCGCGTTCGCTGATAAAGCGATCGATCGGGAGACATTGAAGGCCATCGCAGCCGCCGATGCGGAAAACCGCAGGCCGCCGTGGGGTACGGCGCTAGGCGGCGAAATCTACATCCACGAGGGCGGAGCGCAATCGGACTGGACGCAGGGCTGCGTCGCGCTCGACGCCCGCGATATGGACGCGCTGTATCCGCGCCGCGCGGGGATCACGCAGGTGGAAATCCGCCCGTAACAGGAAAATCCGTACGTCAAATCCGCTTCTTTCTCCGATAGCACTTGTGCGATGCGCCTTGTTAATGATACACTGAAATATGCAATTCGGGCTGGAAACGCCGCGCCGGTTTGGCGGGCGGAAACCGCAAAGAACAAATGGCAACGAGGTGGCTTGATCGTGAAAACGAAAGGCATTATTTTGGCGGGAGGCAGGGGCACGCGCCTGTACCCGATCACCAGGGCGGTCTCCAAGCAGCTTTTGCCGATCTACGATAAACCGCTGGTCTATTATCCGCTGTCCGTGCTTTTGCTGGCCGGCATCCGGGATATCCTGATCATCTCCACGCCCGAGGACACGCCGCTGTACGAAAAGTTGCTGGGCGGCGGCGGGCGGATCGGCGTGAAGTTCACCTACAAGGTGCAGGAGGCGCCGCGCGGGCTTGCGGACGCGTTCATCCTGGGCGAGGACTTTATCGGAAACGATAACGTCTGCCTGATTTTGGGCGACAACATGTTCTACGGCAAGGATTTAACCCTGACCGTCAACAACGCAATGCGGTATAACCGCGGCGCCACGGTGTTCGGCTATCCCGTGCGGGATCCGCGGTCGTTCGGCGTGGTGGAGTTCGACAAGGAAAACCGCGTGATCTCCATTGAGGAAAAGCCCGAGAATCCGAAATCCGTCTATGCCGTGCCCGGCCTCTATTTTTACGACAACAGCGTGGTCGGGATCGCGAAAGACTTACTGCCCTCGCCGCGCGGCGAGCTGGAAATCACCGCCGTGAACAACGAGTATCTGCGGCGCGGGACGCTGGATGTGCAGCTGTTCGGGCGCGGCGTTGCGTGGCTGGATACTGGCTCACCCGAAGGCATGCTCAAGGCCGCGGAGTTTGTGGAAGCCATCCAAAGCCGGCAGCGCTACCATGTTTCCTGCATTGAGGAAATCGCGTGGCGGCGCGGATTCATTACAACAGAGCAACTGCTTGCCCTCGGGCAGGAGTACAAGATGACCGATTACGGCCAGTATTTGATCGAGCTGGCCAAAGAGACCAACGCGTAAAGGTTTTTCGGGAAGGAGCGGCGGTATGGCGAGTATTCTGGTCACGGGCGTCGCCGGTATGCTGGGTTCCAACATCGCGTATCTGCTGCGGCATAAGCATACCATTTGCGGTGTGGACCGAAATCACGTCGGCATCGAGGGCACGCACACCGTGAAAGATTCGGTGCTCAATATCGCGCTGCTCAACCGCCTGATGGAAGAGCACAAGGTCGATACGCTGATTCACTGCGCCGCCATCGTCAATGTCGACGCCTGCGAAATCCATCCCGATTACGCGGAAATCGTCAACGTGATCATGACGGACAACATCGCCTGGCTTTGCAGGGAAAAGCATGTCAGGATGATCTACATCTCCTCCGACGCCGTCTATTCCGGCGAGAAGGAGGGCCTGAACCTGGAAACCGACACGCCCGCGCCCGTCAGCATCTACGGCAGAACGAAGCTTGCGGCGGAGGAGCTTGTCCTGAGCCGCCCGGGCAACCTTGTGCTGCGTACCAATATGTACGGCTTCAATTACCGGGAAAAGCTCAGCTTCGGCGAATGGCTTTTAAAGTCGCTTGCGGAGGAAGCGGAGCTGAACATGTTTTACGATATCCTCTTCTCGCCGCTTTTGGTCAACCATCTGGTGGATGTGCTGGACAAGTGCATCGAAAAGGACTTGACGGGCCTCTATAACGCCGGCTGCACGGGCGCGATCTCGAAATACGACCTGGGCGTCGCGTTTTCCAAAACCTTTGCCCTGCCCAACGAGATCAAGCGCGGCAGCATGAAGGATTTCCAGTTCAAAGCGCCCCGGACGAGGAACATGGGCCTGGACAACGCCAAGTTAAAACAGGCGCTGGGCGTCGAGCTGCAGTCGCCGCTTGAAGAGGTGCGGGCGTTCCGCGCGCTGTACGAGCAGGGCTACGG
>JBDRTL010000094.1:0-4482 GCA_043824045.1 Bacillota bacterium | reverse complement strand
CGTTAAGTTACTCATTATTCTGGCCTATTTGATCATCGTAGGGTGGCTCGGCTGGCTGGGCTACAAACAAACCCACTCCCAAAAGGACTATTACCTCGGCGGGCGCAAGATTCACCCCTTCGTGATGGCGCTAAGCTACGGCGCCACGTTCATCTCCACCTCGGCGATCATCGGCTTCGGCGGGCTGGCGGGCACCTACGGCATGAGCCTGATGTGGCTTACATTCCTGTGCATCTTCCTGGGGATCATCGTCGCGTTCCTTGGCTTTGGCAAGCAAACGCGCCGCCTGAGCGAAAAGCTGGAAAGCCGCACCTTTGCCGAGCTGATCGGCAAACGGTTCGAATCGCCCTTTCTGCGCCGGTTCATCGGGTTGGTCATCATCATATTCATGCCGGTATACACCGCCGCCGTGATGATCGGCGCGGCCAAGTTTCTGCAGTCGTCGTTTGCCATCGGGTATCATCTGTCGCTGATCATCTTCTCGGTGGTCGTGGCGGTGTACGTGCTGTTCGGGGGCCTGAAAGCCGTGATGTATTCGGACGCCTTTCAGGGCGCGCTGATGTTCCTTGGAATGCTTTTGATGATCGTCTGGCTGTACGTGCGCCTCGGGGGCTTCACGCCCGGAAACCAGGCGCTGGACTCGCTGATGGCGCAGCCCGACGTGCAGGAGCAGGCGGCGTCGCTGATCAAGGGCGGCTTCGCCGGATGGGCGAGAATGCCTGTCTCGGGCACGCCGATCTGGTACACGGTCGTCACCACGGTGATCATGGGCGTGGGCATCGGCTGCCTTTCCCAGCCGCAGCTTGCGGTGCGGTTCATGTCCGTCAAGTCCGACCGTGAGATCGAAAAAGCTGTGCCGATCGGCGGGCTGTTCATTCTGGCGATGCTTGGCGGCGCGTTTACCATCGGGGCGATTTCCAACGTGTTCTTCTATCAGGATCACGGGATGATCGCCACGCTCTACGCGGGCGCGACGGACAACATTATGCCCGTGTTCATCACCGAATACATGCCGGAATGGTTTTCGTCGGTGTTTATGATCGTCATCATCGCGGCGGGCATGAGCACGCTTAGTAGCCAGTTCCACACCATCGGGGCTTCGGCGGGCGTGGATATCGCCAAAAACGTGAACGCCCCGCAAACCCGCCTGCTTCGGGCAAAGCTTGGGATGCTTTTTGGCATCACGCTGTCCATTGTGCTTTCCATCGTGCTGCCGACCATTTGGGACGCCGCCATCGGCATTTCCACCAGCGTGTTCTTCTCGCTGTGCTCGGCGGCCTTCCTGCCGCTGTATGTGATCACGGTGCACGTCAAACGCGCGGGCAAACGCACGGCGATCCTGGGCATGCTCTCCGGGTTTTCCGTCGCGCTGCTGTGGATGCTGTTCGTCAACTTAAAACAGGCGTCCGCCGTGGGGCTGTGCAACCTGCTATTTGGCAAACCCGCCTTGTTTGGCGGCATGATCGGCTATTTGGACGCCATTGTGCCCGGCCTGATCACCTCCGCGGTCGTGACCACGGTTTCCTACTTTATCTGCGACCATAAAAAGACTGCCGCGTAACGCGTGGTATAAACCACGACCGCCGCATCGTTCCCGATGCGGCGGTCCAGCTTGTTGATAAAGCCCCGGCTGCGTTGTCGCTTGCGTATCGGCAAGGGCATCACTTACAGGAGAGTAAGCTCAGCCCTTGCCTCGCTTAGCTTCTCGCATCCGAGACTTTCTGAACAAGCTGTCAGATCGTTGCCAAACACGGTTTGTCAACGATCTGAGACCGCCGGCGTTCCTGCGCGCGGCGGTCTTTTCGCTTATTCTTCTTTCCTGCGCGTGTACAACCACACAGAGAGCGGCCACCACAAGAGGCCGAAGGCGGGGTACACCGCCCAGACGGTATGCGGCGTGTACACGAGGTTGATTGCCGCGAAGTAGGCGATGCCCGCGGCGGCCATCAGGACAGAGAACCACCGGTACGATTTGTTCTGTCTTATGATACTGCCAAGCGCCGCGCCAGCCGCGGGAAACGTGAGGAACAGTATCCACGGCGTCGCCGGGGAGAGCCAGAGGTTCAGCGCGCCGTAATATGCCAGGAACGCCGCCGCGCCCGCGATCACATAAGGAGGCTTGACCGCCTTTTCCTTAAGCGCCGCGGTCACGGGCCACCATACGAGCGGGAAGAACGTGTACCAGTACCACGTGTGGACGTCCGGCGTAATCAGGCGGTGCACCAAGAAGAAGAACACGCCCAGCAGCGCCGCGTTGACGGCGGCAAAGGGCAGCGAATTCCGGTGCCTGCTGATGCCCATCGCGTACAGCAGCCATGCCGCCCCAAACAGCAGGAAGGGGAACAAAGCCGAGGAGACGCCGTACAGCAGCGCGGCAAGCCCCGTATAGTACGCCGCGAATACGATCACGCTGATCAGCGTAAAGCGCAGGCCGTCGACGCGGGGAGCCAGAACCCTGGAAACTGACCACCAGAAGAACGGAAGCAGCGCGTACAGGTACCACGGCTGGGCGCCGGGCGTGTGGACGCGGTGCATGATCAATAGAAACAGCGACGCCGCGACGGCGGAGCAAACCGCATAGGAAAGCGTCTTTGCCCTGTCGCCCATCAGCACGGACACGGGCCACCACAGCGTAAAGAACGCCGGATACACCCACCACCAAAACGACGGCGACGTAAGCAGGTTGATCAGAAGGAACGTAATAATCACGTACAGGCCGCCCGCCACGGAGAACGTCCGCGCGCCTTTTTTAGCGCCCCAAACGCTGAGCGGCCACCAGAGCACGGCCAGCACCGGGTAGAGAAACCACGGATGCGCGCCGGGGCTTGCGATCAGGTAGGTTATAGCAAGCAGCCCCGCGATCAGCGCCGTGCCGCACACGGAATACTTGAACGCCTGCTTTTTACCGGCGAAGTACACGGAAAGCGGCCACCAGGCAACCCCGAACGCCGGAAACACAAACCACAAAAATCCGGGCGACGTAAGCAGGTTGACGGTCGTGACCATCAAAATAACCATTGCGGAATAGACGAGCGGGGTGCGAAGCGTTTTGGTCATTCCTCTTCACCTTCTTTTTTGTTGCGTTCACGCAGGTACTGCGACACCGGCCACCACACCACGAAGACCGACGGGTAGATCCACCACCAGTATCCCGGCGAGGAGAGGAGGTTTATAACCAGCACCGTCAGGATAATATACAGCGACGCCGTCACCGAAAACCGCCGCGCGCCGACCAGCGAGCCCCATACGCTAAGCGGCCACCAGCCCGTGCCCAGCATCGGGTACAGAAACCACGGATGCGCGCCGGGGCTGGAAAACAGGTACGTGAGCAGGAACAGCGCCCACAGCATCGCCGTGCCGCCGATGGCAAACAGCAGCGGCTGCTTTTTACCGGCGAAATATACCGAGAGCGGCCACCAGAGGATGCCGAAGATCGGGTAGATGCACCACGGATAAGACGTCGAAAGAATGTTCAGGATCACCGCCGATACGGCGACCGCCAGCGTAAAGAACAGCGCTTTTTCCAGCGAACGGCTCATGATTTGCCACCTTCCTTGCGGTTTAAGTAGTGCAGCAGCACCGACAGCGGCCACCACAGGATGCCAAACGTCGGGTACACAAACCAGATCGTGCCCGGGGAATAGTAGAAGTTAATAAAGAGCATCAGCGCGATCACCAGCAGGCTGCCGCATACGGCGTATAAAAGGTTGTTGCGCGTTTTCCGCAGGCTCACCGACCCCTTGGGGGAGACGCCCATGAGGCTCAGCTTGATTTCCGACAGGTCGCCCAGCTCCACCAGCGCCTTGTTCGCCGCGTCTTCCTCGCTCTTGCCAGCGGCCATCAGTTCGGCGGCCTTTTCTTCGGCGTCCAAGATCATCTCGTTGAGCAGGCTGCGCTTTTCATCGGTCTCGGGCACGCCCCGAAACATTTCTTCAACGTGTTGCCTGATTTCCATCCTGTTCATCCTCCATCAATTTGTCAATGACGGCTTTGATCGTCCGCCATTCGTCTTTTTTGTCGCGGTAGTACGCCATCCCGTCCGCCGTGGGCTTGTAGTATTTGCGCGCGCGCCCGTGGGTGATCTGTCCGGAATAGGATACGATGTGCCTGTTGCGCTCCAGCCGCTGGATCGCCGCGTAGAGCGTCGCCTCCTTGATGTCCAGGCAATGGTCCGAACGCCTGTCTATCTCCTTGGCGATCTCATACCCATAGCGGTCTTTCTCGATAATCAGCCGCAGGATGATCGCGTCGAGATGCCCGCGGATGAGATCCGCGCTGATCGTCATGGATGCACCACCTGCCTCAATTACTCTATCAGTCTACTCTTTCAGATATAGTAACCTGATGGAGTAATTATAAGTACGGGAAGTTCTCTTGTCAAGAAAACTCAGAAAATTCTAAGGCAACACCGCACAAAGAAAAAGCAGCATAGCAGCCGTATAGATGGTAAAATAGAAGTATGAATAAACAGATTACGTTATC
>JBDRTL010000093.1:0-3196 GCA_043824045.1 Bacillota bacterium | reverse complement strand
GGCCCGGAAGCCATCATTCTGGAACTGCACGTAGCGCCGGAGGACATGGGCAAGGTGATCGGCAAGCAGGGGCGTATCGCCAAGGCCATCCGCGCGGTGGTGCGCGCCGCAACGGCCAAGGGCGGCAAGCCTGTGTTCGTCGAGATTCAATGAAAGAGTACTTGCTGCTTGGCATTGTCGTAAGGCCGCAGGGTTTGAAGGGCGAGGTGAAGCTGCGCCACGAAACGGGCGACGCTTCCCGCTTTTTCTCCCTGCAAAGCGCGATGCTCAAGCATAAGGGTACCTTTGCCCCCGTCCGCGTGCTTTCCGCGCGGCTGTCCGGCGCGGACGTGTACCTGACGCTGGAAGGCGTCGAAAACCGCGCCGCCGCCGAAGCGCTTCGCGGGGCGGAGCTTTACGTGGACCGCGCGCACGCCCGAACGCTGGATACCGGCGAGGTGTTCATCGCCGACCTCATCGGCCTCAAGGCCGTGGATACCAAAGGCAACGCGATCGGCACCCTGGCGGACGTGCTACAGCCCGGCGGCACGGACGTGCTGGTGTTTCAAACGCCCGAAGGGCCGCTGATGGCGCCGCACCTGAAAAAACTGGTAAAAGACATTACAATCGACCGGATTGTGCTGGACGAGGCCGTGCTGCCGGAGGTGGGCGTGTATGAAAATCGCCGTGCTGACGAACTTTCCTGAGATGCTGTCCGGCGTGCTCTCGGCAAGCATCCTGGGCCGCGCGCGCGAGGAAGGCTTGCTGGAAGTAGAAGCCGTGGATATCCGCGCCTTCAGCGATCGCAAGCACAAGAACACCGACGATTACCCCTTCGGCGGCGGCGCGGGCATGGTGATGACCGCCCAGCCCATCGTCGACGCCGTGGAGGATACGCGCAAACGCGGCTACACCGGCAAATGCCTGTACATGAGCCCGCGCGGGAAACCCCTCACACAGGAAAAGGTCGTGGAGATCGCTAAGCGGGAGGATAACCTCATTCTCCTCTGCGGGCATTACGAGGGTGTGGATCAGCGCGCGATCGATCTGGTGGCGGACGAGGAAATCTCGCTGGGCGATTTCGTGCTCACGGGCGGCGAGCTGCCGGCGCTGTGCCTGATCGACGCGGTGGCGCGGCACCTGCCGGGGGTGCTGGGTTCCAATGACAGCGCGCAGGACGAAAGCTTTGCTATCGGGCTGCTCGAATACCCGCAATACACCCGCCCGCGGGAATACCGCGGGCTGACCGTGCCGGAGGTGCTGCTCTCGGGCAACCATGCGCAGATCGAGGCATGGCGGAGGGAGCAGGCGCAGAAAATTACCGCCGAGCGCCGGCCCGACTTGCTCAACAGAAAGGAATGATTTCGATGATTGCCGTCGCATGCGACCATACGGGCTTTGACCTAAAGCCCCACGTCATCGCGGTGCTCGAGGAAATGGGTTACCCCTTCAAGGACTTCGGCACGTTCTCCCGGGAGAGCGTGGATTACCCGCTGTACGGCAAGCTGGCCGCCGAAGCCGTGGCAAGCGGCGAATGCGAGCTGGGCATCATCCTGTGCGGCACAGGCCAGGGAATCGGGATTTCCGCCAACAAGGTGCACGGCGTGCGCTGCTGCATCTGCTCCGATCCTTATTCCGCCAGGATGGGCCGCGAGCATAACGACGCCAACATGCTGGCGATGGGCGCGCGCGTGGTGGGCGGCGGATTGGCCGGGATGATCGTGCGCACGTTCCTGACCTCCGCGTTTCTGGGCGAGCGGCACGCGCGCCGCGTTGCGCAGATCAATGAGATGGACGACCGATATCATTCGTAGGCAAACGTTGATTAAATCCCCTGCACGCTGCCGGTCGCATTTGCGCCATCTTGGCCTGCGGCACTTACCCACTCGGTTTTATTGTCGTACAGCTCCTTACCAGTCGCTGTACTCTTTAAAACCTCCCAACTCCTGTTCGCTTTGCACTACTGCAAGTGCCCACTGGGCACACGCTCGCCTTCGTTGCCCGACGTAGCGCTGCTACTACTTCGGTTTTCGCAAATCCAACCTGACACAAATTCAACTCGGCATCGTACAGGGTCTTTCATCATCGTTTGCCTGGGCAATTATTATGCAAAGAACGGATATCGAACCATTGAAATTCTCCGAAAGATGAGCGGTTCGCATTTCTGCGGACGCATTCTGAAATTTATGACAAAAACAATCCGGGCTAACCTTTTGTTGCTCCTGACCGCCATGATCTGGGGATCGGCGTTCGTGGCGCAGGATGTGGCGATGGACGCCATGGGGCCGTTCACCTTCAACGCTGTCCGGATGGCGCTGGCGGTGCTGGTGCTTTTACCCGGCATCAAGCTTCTGGACAGGATCGCCCAAAAGCGCAATCCCGGCCGCGAGGTGCAAACGCTGCGCACCATGACCAAGGATCAGAAACGCCGTTTAATCACGGGCGGCATCGTTTGCGGCACGGTGATGGCCGCGGGCGTGTCGCTGCAGCAATACGGGCTTTTGTATACCTCCGCCGGCAAGGCGGGCTTTGTCACGGCCCTGTACATCGTGCTGGTGCCGCTGACGGGCATCTTTTTTAAGCACCGCGTGCGCCTTTTTGTCTGGGGCGCGGTCGCGCTGTGCACAATGGGGCTGTTCCTTTTATGCGTTACTGAAAACCTGACCATCGGCCTTGGGGATCTTCTGGTGCTGATCAGCGCGTTTTGCTTCACCGCGCATATTCTGGCAGTCGCGCACTATTCCCCGCAGATGGACGGCGTGCGCCTCAGCTGTGCGCAGTTTATCGTGGCGGATGTGATTTTCATCCTGCTGACCCTGTTTTTTGAGCAGCCGCGCCTTGGCGACATTCTGGCGGGCTGGGCGCCGATCGTGTACGCCGGCGTGTTCAGCTGCGGCGTGGCCTATACCCTGCAGATCATCGCCCAGCGCGATACCGCGCCTGCGGTCGCGTCGCTTTTAATGTCGCTGGAGAGCGTGTTCGCGGTGCTGGCGCAGTGGGCGATTTTGGGCGACCTGCTGTCCCCCCGCGAACTGCTCGGCTGTTTGCTGATGTTTGGCGGCATTGTGATCGCACAGCTTCCGCAGAGAAAGGTAAAGGCAATCCCTATTAAAGAAACGGCAGCCTGAGCATTATTTGTTTATATCATATAATGATCCTATGCTGATGACAGGAACAAGCAACTGAATCCAATTCTCTGCAGACATCTATATCCCTC
>JBDRTL010000092.1:0-8517 GCA_043824045.1 Bacillota bacterium | reverse complement strand
CAACTTATTCTACATTATCCGCAAATGCAAGATGCTGAAAAGATGACCGGCAGCGCGCGGGGGATTTGCGTGGCGTTTGCCTGATTGACATATAAACAAGAACCCCTGTCCCCGCGCGGAAAAGCAGTTCTCATTTGCGGCGGGTTATGGTATAATCAAAAAAAATCATCCTTGCCGACATGATGAGTAACGGAGCGTATCAGATGACAGCAACAAATTATTCTCAAATTCGTCAAGAGTTGGAGCAGATGCGTCAGGAACCTCCGAAAGCAGGCCGCAGGAACCCGGTGTTCGACTTCGGCCTGTTTATACTGCTGTATTTCTTCGCGCTGGTCGTGGTGGTCACGGTGATGCTCGCCGTGAATATCCCCCTGCAGCAGTACACCTGCCTGTACGCCGTTCCGCTTGCGTGGCTGGGGCTCAGCTGGTTTCGCAAAGCGCCGTTTTACGCGCTGATGATCTCGGTGCTCGGGGTGCTGTTCCTGGCGGCGTGCTCGCTGCTGGTTTCGCAGGTGTTCGACGTCGCGTGGGACAGTAACTGCTATCACAAGCCGGACACGGGCATGCTGGTATACGGGTGGAACCCGTTTCGGCAAACGATGACCGCGTTTGCCAATACCCACGACATCCTGCCGTACAACTCCAACTGGCTGTCCTATCAGGTGGATAACCAGCCCAAAGCATCGTTTATGATCGGCGCGAGCTTCTACGCGCTCGCGGGCAACATCGCCTACGGCAAGGTGTTCAATATCGCAAGCATCGTGGCCTGCGTGTGCATCGTTGCGCCGCTGATCCGCGACGCGTTCCGCCTGAAGCCGTTCGCCGCGCTGATCGCCATACTGCTTGCCAGCGTCAACCCGATTACGCTGGGGCAGGCGCTTACCTATTACAACGACGGTTTCGTGTACCAGATGCTGACCGTCGCGGCCGCAAGCTTTTGTTACCTGGCGTATAAGCCGGACGGGCGGTATGCGGGCATGGCCAAGGTTGCCGCGTTTATCGCGGTGTGCCTGGCGGTGAACATCAAAACGTCGGCTGTGCTGTTTTGCGCGATCATCTGCCTGTTCTACTATATCACGCGGGCAATCGGCATCGCGCAGACCGACGCGGAGCCCAAAGCACGCAAAAAGCTACAGCTTAACCTGTTTTTGTATTTCGTGGCGATGGCGCTGACCGCGGTGTGCGTGCTGGGCGCGACCACCTATATCATGAACCTCGTGCGCTACGGCAATCCCTTCTACGGGATGCTGGGGAAAACGTCCATCAACACGCTTCTGGAATCGCTCATGTCGCCCAAAATCCACAGCCTGCCGCTGTTTATGCAGTTCCTCGTGTCGCTGTTCTCGCCCTCGTCCAACGAGCTGTTTACCGACGTTATCCCGAAAATCCCCTTCACCTTCTCGGCAACCGAGTGGAAGCTGGTTACGCTGGACGCAAACGTGGGCGGCTGGGGCATCCTGTTCTCGGGCATCTTCCTCATTTCGCTGGCGATCATCTTCCGGGCGATCTATGTGATGTCGAAGCGCAAATCGCGCAAGGTGAAGTTCCTGATCGTCACGCTGCTGATCATATTCCTGCCCGTGTTCTTTATCCCCTATCTGTTCTCGGCGCGCTATTACCTGCAATTGTTCTGGCTGCCGCTCGCGGCGATGATCTGCCTGTTCATCCCCTCGTCCGATACGGACCTGCGGGGGCACAGCGCCGCCGAAGGTAAAAAGCCTTCGGTGCGCCTGCTGGGCGTTGTGCTGTGCCTGCTTTTGATCTTCAACTGCGTTACGGGGTACAACTACCTGAACATGCAGGTGAACGAAACCAGGGCTTCCCGCGAAATCATCCGCCGCGTGATCGACGAAACCGAGAACAACGGCAAGGTGATGGATATCACGCCGCAATTGCGGGGCCTGTTTTACGGGCTGGTGTTTAACCTGCAGGATGAGGGCGTGCGCAAATACAACTTCCTTGAGCATATCCCCGATAGCGAGATTGAGGGGAACGTGCTGTACTATCTGGTGTACCGCCTGCGGGACGACGGCGGCGACGCGTACGCCGATACGAACTCCTTCCTGAGCGCGCTTAACTCAAACGGCTATCTGGTAATCATCGCAAAGCAGGGCGCAAGCGGCGCGCTGACCGAGCGGATGAAAGCCCTGATGGATCTGATGGCGCTGCGCGCAGATGCGCACGACAGCCTGACCGAAAATTACCTGGCCGTGATCGATACCAACGCCCATGTCCGCACCGAGGAAAGCGGGGCAGAGGTGCTGCTTGCCCAGGTAACGGCGGACAAGCTGCCCGTGCAGGTGCAAAGCGCAATCGGCGGCGCATCCATCATGATCGACGGCACGGAATACGCGCTGAAACGCAACGGCTACAACATCGTGGTCTACGACCCCGTGAATATGGCGCTGGTCGACTCGGTGGTCATCAACCCGGATATCGAACCCGCGCTGTCCCGTTAAACGCACGGAAAGAGGGGTTTCCGCATGCTGAAACGAATTGCCGTCCTGCTGGCGCTCCTGGTTTTGCTTACGGCGCAGGGCGGGGCATTGGCTTCGAACTTCTATATCGTCCCCGACAGCGGCTCACGCCGCCTCACCCAAGCGGAGCTGTGGGAATGGCAGTACGATGCGCTGGGCTATATTCTCAATGAAATCTTTGCGCGCCACGGCTTCCCTTTTGATCCCGCCGGGAAATATTACCCGTATTTCTTTAACCAGTCCTGGTACAAAGAAGACGCTTCGTTTACGTATGATTGGCTGAATGATACGGAGTGGCACAATGAACGGCTGGTGAAAGATGTGCGCGCCGAGATGCGCCGGACGGAAAACTACAACCTGAACGGCAAAGCGGTTCCCGGCATTGAGCAGCCGATGCACAATATCCCGTGGGGCTTTACGGAATACCCGTTCTCCCCCGGCCAGAAACTGAACGTTTATTCCGGGCCGGGCACAAACTATGTACGCGGCGCAAACGGCAAAGCGTCGGTGAGCACCAACGGATCGGTTTATGTGTTCGGCTGGGAAAACGGCTGGCTGATGATCCTATACCGCCTGAACAACGGCGGCGGGCGCATCGGCTACGTCAATGGCTCCCAGCTGATAGACTCCGTGCAAACAGCGAACCTCAGTTTCAGCTATCAGCCAACCGAGGTTCTCCGCAACTGTTCAATCACGGATGATCCGATGGTCTCCGCCGCGCCGCTTGCGACGCTGCCAAGCGGAACGAATGTAACCTTCCTGTGCTGGATGCAGAATAATACAGGCTGGGCTTACGTAGAGGCAAACACAGCAGACGGCCTGATGCGCGGATGCATCCCCGCCGACTCTATTGCCCTTGCAGACGATTGACGCGGTTTAGCGCTGCGCCGACCACAAGGCAAAGGAGAATGACGCTTGACAACGCATGATATTCTCTTCGCCTTTTCGCTCACGCTTCTGGCGGGGCTTTCCACGGGCATCGGCAGCCTGCTGTCGCTGATTACCAACAAAACGAACACCAAGTTCCTGTCCGTCGCGCTGGGCTTTTCAGCGGGCGTGATGATCTATGTGTCGTTTGTGGAAATTTTCCCGCAGGCGCTCAAACTGCTCTCGTCGGCGCTTGGCGACAAGCCGGGCGCATGGGTGACCGCGGGCGGGTTTTTCTTCGGCATCCTGCTGATCGGCGGGATCGACAAGCTGATTCCCTCCGTGGAAAACCCGCACGAGGTGCACACCGTGGAGGAGATGGACGGCAAAAGCGAGCACCACAAGAACAAGCTGATGCGCATGGGCGTGCTCACGGCGCTGGCAATCGCCATTCACAACTTCCCCGAGGGTCTTGCCACCTTTACCGCCGCGCTGGCCGACCCGCAGCTGGGCATCCCGATTGCCGTTGCCATCGCCATCCACAACATCCCCGAGGGCATCGCCGTGGCTGTGCCGATCTTCTACGCGACGGGCAGCCGTAAAAAAGCGTTTCGGCTGTCGTTTCTCTCCGGCCTGGCCGAGCCCGTGGGCGCGGGAATCGGCTATCTGATTTTGTACCGGTTTATGAACGGCACAGTGTTCGGCTTCACCTTCGCGGCGGTCGCGGGCATCATGGTGTTCATCAGCCTGGACGAGCTGCTGCCCTCCGCCCGCGAGTACGGCGAGCATCACCTCTCGATTTACGGCCTCGTCGCCGGTATGGCGGTGATGGCGCTCAGTTTGCTGCTGCTGATGTGAAGTGCTGGGGTTATGCCCTTCACAATCCCTTCATCAGCCGTGCATTGCGCGGCCAAGGGTTGTTTCATTGTACATCCGTTGGGAGGTATGTGCGCATGATCGACAGAGAACCATGGGAAGCGTTTGCGCTCTATGAACTGGCAAACGAGAACGACGGCGACCTGACCGAAGGCGACTGGGAAGACCCGGACGGCGATCCCCTGCTTGAGGATGACTGGGAAGACACGGACGACGACGAGCTTATTCATGAAGATTGGGACGATACGGACGACAAGTGAACGATTACTGCCCCCCGACGTATGTCGGGGGGCAGTGCGTTTCCCTTGACTGCGCATGCGTTCTGGGCGAAGTCCCTGAAAATTCCATCAAGCCTGTCTCAATTCACCATCGTAGCGTTCGCCTCATACACCTCCGGGCGGGAATCCGGCGGGCGCGGACGGCGCGCATGCCGGGCTGTTTGGCGGGGTAGACATCGTTATCGGGACAGCTGCCGCTCTGCGGCGTTACGCTGTTTGCCGCATTGCGCCCGCTCGCACGCTTTTCCATGCGGCAGCAATCGAAAACCACCTGAACGCAATGTGCTCAATCGTTTGATATCGCATGGGCCGGGCAGCCGTGATAGCATCGCATACAGGCTTCACAGGCGCTGGAAAAAATGAATGCGCCGTTTTGATATTGAATGCATTGCACCGGGCAGCGGCGAACACACTGCATGCATTTTGTGCATGCCCGCAGATCAACGTGCATTTTTTGATAATTGTTCGCAATTGCCTTGCGCAGGACGCGCCGTATGACCTTCCCGACGAAAAGATGCGGGCCGACGCCGTTGATATAGGTTTTCCCATGCTCCAGACGTTTGACAAATTCCGTGAGTTTATATACTGCCTTTCTTTTTCGATTATCATCGGCGATAAACTGGCCTGTTCGATTTGCATTCCGTTTCTGCGGCGCACTGTTTGGCATTTTAATATTCAGATAGGCTATGATTCCAAACGGCGTATGTCTGAGCAGTTTCGTCGCTTGAAAAACACCGTGGCCATTCACATACGCAAAGGTATTGATCAAAAATAGCTTGAGCGGGATTGCCGGATTATTCCTGGCTGCCAGCAAAAATTGACGGATTCTGCCGCGCATGATCCGCGGAATATTCGCGCCATACAGGGGATACGCAAACCCGATATAATCAAACGCATTCGTCATACTTTTGATGTATTCGGCCATATCGATCTCTTCGATGGCCGCGCACTGCGATATATAACCGCTTTGCCTGAACATACTGTCCAGCTGGTGTATAACCCATTGCGTGTTGCCCGATCCGCTGAAGTAAAACGTGAGAATTTTCATGTTTGAACCCCGATTGGCAGTAGATAGCCAGCAGGAAATCAAGCCCCGGAAATCCTGCCATTGTGTCAGGAATTATCAGCATCAAAGAAAACCACGCCGAATTCCTCCAGATTGTCCACCGTCACGTCCGCCTCGTATTCCGCCGAGCGCGGTGACTGGCAGGCGGCGGAGCCCTGGCGGATGCGGACGGTGCGCATGCCGAGCTGTTTGGCGGGGTAGACGTCGTTGTCGGGGCGGTCGCCGATCATCACGGCTTCGCAAGGCCGGCAGCCCGCTTTTTCCAGCGCGAGCAGGAAGATGCGCGGATCGGGCTTGTGCAGGCCGACGACGGCGGAATTGATGATAAAATCAAAATACCGCAGAATGCCGTAGCCTTCCAGCCGCGCCTCCGCGCCTGAGGATTGGTTGGCGATCACGGCGAGCTTGTAGTCTTTGGACAACCGTTCCAGCAGCGGCTTCGCCTGCGGGTACGGATGATCCAGCTCCGACGGATACAGGTGCGACGTGGTGTTTTCCGCGTACCCGAACGGTTTCAGCTGCCCGACGATCGTCGGGGTATACTTTGCCATGCCGTCCAGATAGCCGCGCTCGATCTCCTGCGGGCTGATCGCGCCGCCGACCGCTTCGGACGCGCGCTGAAACCAGACGCGGTAGGAGTCCGTTTCGTCGATGAGGGTAGAGCCCATGTCAAAGAAAATCCATTTAATCCCGTAAAACATCATCAAGAGTCCCTCCCATACTTATTGTAACACAAGGAAACCGCGGGTTACGCTTATCCTTTTCTTTTGAAAAAGAAAAGGAAGCAAAAGAAATCAAACTGGCCGCGCAATGCGCGGCCATCGTGATTTTTTCTCTTCGTCACGATATATGGGTGGCCTCCAGCCTGTTCAGAAAGGTTAAGCTGCACGAAAACAAGAGCGGCAAGGGGCTGAGCTTACTCGTTTGTAAGTGATGCCCTTTGCCGTTCGCAGTTGACACAGCAGATTAGCCTTTATAGACAGGCTGGTTATGCTTTCGGGGTGACTTCAGCCTGCACGACTTCCTTATCCGCCAGCCTGTTTTCCATACCGCGCTGGGTGTAGTGCGTGTGGAGCAGCTCGTGCGCCTTATGGCCGTTGGGCGTGCCGAGGTAATCGGCGTAAAGCTTTTGGATAAAGGGGTTTTCGTGTGACTTGCGCAGGGTCTTTTGCTCGTCCTCGGTATAAAGCCCCTTCATGCGCTTTTCCTTCACATCGGGATCGCTGGAGCGCGGCTGGCCGCCGCCCATGATGCAGCCGTTGGGGCAGCCCATGACTTCGATAAAGTGATACGGCGACGTGCCCTTTTCGATCTGATCCATCAGCACGGTGGCGCCGGCGGTGCCGCTGGTCACGGCCACGCGCACGGTAACGCCCTTGAGGAAGGCGTACGCGGGCAGGGGATCCGTAATGGTGATCGCGGCTTCCTTGATCTGTTCAAGGCCCACGATCGGCGCGACGTGCAGCTTGTCAAAGGGCAATTCCCGGCCAGTAACGAGCTCGTACACGGTGCGCAGCGCCGCTTCCATCACGCCGCCGGTGACGCCGAAGATATCGGCCGCGCCGGTGGACAGGCCCAGGGGGTTGTCAAACTCGGCATCGGGCAGCGCGCAGAAATCGATGCCCGCCTCGCGGATCATCTGCCCAAGCTCGCGGGTGGTGAGCACGGCGTCCACGTTGGGCACGCCGTTGTTCATCATCTCGTGGCGGTTGATTTCAAACTTTTTAGCGGTGCACGGCATGACCGAGACCACGTTGATAGCCTCGGGTTTCACGCCGATTTTCTCGGCGTAGAAGGACTTGACCAGCGCGCCCATCATCATGTGCGGGGACTTGCAGGTGGATATATGGGCGAGCCTGTCGGGGTAGTGGTGCTCGATAAACTTAATCCAGCCGGGCGAGCAGGATGTGATCATCGGAAGCGTTGCCTCGCCGCCGGTCAGCGCCGCCTTCACACGGGTAAGAAACTCCGTGCCTTCCTCGATAATGGTGAGGTCGGCGGTGAAATTGGTGTCGAACACGTCGGAAAACCCGAGCGCCCTGAGCGCGGCGGCCAGCTTGCCGGTGACCTGCGAGCCGGGCGGCAGCCCGAATTCCTCGCCGATGGCCACGCGGATAGCGGGCGCGACCTGCACGGCGGTGCGCTTGCCCGAATCAAGCATATTCCAGACCTTTTTAGTCGCGTCGGTCTCCCGCAGCGCGCCGGTGGGGCACACCACGGTGCACTGGCCGCAGAATACGCAGCTGGCTTCGCCCAGGGGTGTTCCCATCGCGGGCGAGATCACGGTATCAAAGCCGCGGTTCTGGGCGTTCAGCACGCCGGTATTTTGAATGTTGTTGCAGGCGGCGACGCAGCGGCGGCACAGGATGCACTTGCCCATGTCGCGCGTGATGGACACGGACGCATCCTCGGGCGGCGAGTCGTGCTCGCCCTCAAAGCGGCTTTCGGTAATGCCCAGTGTTTCGCCAAGCGCTTTGAGCTCACAGGTTCTGGCGCGGGTGCAGGTGAGGCATTCCTGGTCGTGGTCGGAAAGCAGCAGCTCGTAAAGCACGCGCCGCGCCTTGCGCACCTTGCCGGTGTTGGTGCGCACCACCATACCGTCGCGCACCTTCGTAAGGCACGACGGCATCAGGGTTTTGGCGCCTTCCACATCCACCACGCAGATACGGCAGGAGCCGAACGAATGCACGCCTTCGAGGTTACAGAGGGTTGGAATATTGATGCCGATGCCTTTTGCCGCCTGTAAAATGGTGGCGTCATCGGGTACGTTGGCTTTCAGCCCGTTGATCGTGATTGCAGCCATCTCAATCTCTCCTTTTAGAGCACACGCCCGCGCAGCCGCTGCGGATATGCCCTGAGTACTCGTTTAGTAAAGCAAATACCTGCGCGGCAGTAACCGTCGCGGATATGCTCGTCATATTCATCGCGGAAATACCGGATGGTGGAAATCACG
>JBDRTL010000091.1:0-8128 GCA_043824045.1 Bacillota bacterium | reverse complement strand
GGGCTTTATCAACAAGCTGAACCGGCGCAAAGCTTTCTCCGCGCCGGTTGATTTTCCCCAAGCTCCTGTATCCGGTTCACCAGACAAGCGTTAAAATCAGCACGACGAGCCCGATGACCGACATCATCACAAAGGCGATGAAAAGCCCGGCAAGCGTAGCGTTGAGCGCAATATGCCACGCTTCCTTTTGGGTCGCGTTCGTTTGCGGCCGTACCTTGTCGGCTTTCACGCGCCTGGGCGTCCGCCTCGGTCTGAGTTCGTCCACGTCCATACTGGCGATCACACGGCCGTCGTCGTCACCGTATCGCTTCTTCATCGTTCATCATACAGATGGCATGCCACCTGATGGCCTTCCACGATTTTCAGTTCGGGAATCTCGTGCCTGCAGCGTTCCATGCACTGTGCGCAGCGGGTATGGAACTTGCAGCCGGAAGGCGGATTGGCGGGTGACGGAATGCTGCCTTCCAGTATAATCCGGTTCATCCTCACGTCGGGATCCGGCAATGGAATGGCGGAAAACAGCGCTTTTGTGTAGGGATGCAGCGGATTTTTGAAGATCGCTTCACGGGCTCCATATTCGACCATCGACCCCAGATACATCACGCCGACTTCCGTGGAAATATGCTCCACCACCGACAGGTCGTGCGAGATGAACAGATAGGCCATGCCGTATTCGCGCTGCATGTCTGACAATAGGTTGATAATCTGCGCCTGAATGGAGACGGCCAGCGCGGACAACGCCTCGTCGCACACGATGAAATCCGGCTTGAGCGACAGCGCGCGCGCAATGCAGATTCTCTGCCGCTGCCCGCCGGAGAACTCATGCGGATACCGGTCTTTATGGTAAGCCTGCAGGCCGCAGTCTTCCATGACTTTGGTGATGTAATCGTCAAACTCGTCGGGCGGCACGATATTGTGCTCGCGAACGCCTTCGCCGATGATCTCCCCGACCGGCAACCGCGGAGAGAGGCTGGAAAACGGATCCTGGAAGATGATCTGCATGCGCGGGCGGATGCTGCGCAGATCATGCCGGTGCAGCTTGAAAATATCGATGCCGTCAAACAGCACGCTTCCGTCGGTCTTGTCGTTGAGGCGAAGCAGTGTTTTGCCGACCGTCGTTTTTCCGCAGCCGGATTCCCCCACCAGCCCGAGCGTACGCCCGCAGCCGATGGAGAAGCTCACGTCGTCCACAGCCTTCACATAGCCGGTCACCTGGCTGAACAGGCCGTTTTTAATCGGGAAGTATTTACGCAGGTTCTGTACCTGTAACAGTGCGTTGGTCATACCGGTTCGCTCCCCTCGGAATAGAGATAACAGCTCACCTTGTGCGTGGGAGAAAGTGAGATTTCGGGCGGATACTGCCCGTTACAGGCGGCGAGGCAGTGGTCGCACCGGTCTTTGAAGTAGCAGTAATCAGGCATGTTGACCGGGTTGGGTACGCTGCCCACAATGGAAAACAGCCGGTCTACGTGTTTATTGATATTGGGCTTTGATTCCATCAGGCCGATGGTGTACGGGTGCCTGGGATTGTGAAAAATCTCCGACGCCGTACCCTTTTCCACGATACGGCCCGCGTACATCACCACCACGTAATCCGCCATTTCCGCGATCACGCCCAAATCGTGTGTAATCAGCATGATGCTGGCGTTGATCTTGTCCTTGAGCGTACGCAGCAGGTCCAGGATCTGCGCCTGAATCGTGACGTCCAGCGCCGTGGTCGGCTCGTCCGCGATAATCAGGCTTGGGTTGCACGAAAGCGCCATTGCGATCATCACGCGCTGCCGCATGCCGCCCGAAAGCTCGTGCGGGTAGCGGTAGTAAACGCCCTCGGGATTGGCGATGCCCACCGTATCCAGCGATTCGACGGAGCGCTTCATAACCTCCTGCTTTCTCAAATCCGGATTGTGAAGCTTGATCACCTCGTCGATCTGATGCCCCACGCGAAACACCGGGTTCAGGCTTGTCATCGGTTCCTGGAAGATCATGGAGACCACGTTGCCGCGGATATGCTGCATGGCGGACGTCGGCGTTTTGACAACGTTAAACGTTCCTTTTTTCGTCTTGAGGCGGATTTCTCCTTCCACGGTCTGCCCCTGCGGGCGCTGCACCAATTGCATCAGCGAAAGGCTGGTGACCGACTTGCCGCATCCGGACTCGCCGACCACGCCTACGGTCTTGCCCTGCGGTACGTCAAAGGAGATGCCGTTAACGGCCTTCACGACGCCGATATCGGTGAAGAAATACGTGTGGACATTATCAAACTCCACCACGTTGTTTTCGTCCCGCATCCGGGTCATGTATTCGCGCTCGTTGACGTGCTTGCGGTTGCGCATCTTTTCCATCCGGTTGGTGATGCGGCGGTTTTCACGGCTGATATGCCTGGATTCCTGCATGGAAATATAATTCTGGTCCTTGTTTTTTCTCTTGAACATCATGCCGCTCACCTACCTTCTCATCCTCGGATCGAATGCGTCCCGCAATCCGTCTCCGACAAAGTTGAAACCAAGCACGGTGAGCAAAATCAGCATGCCCGCGGGTATCCAGATGAACCAGAAGTTCGTCATCACGTATACGTCGCTTGCCGCGTTGATAATCGAACCCCACGACGCCATCGGGTACTTGATGCCGAGCCCCAGGAAGCTTAAAACCGCCTCCGTGATGATGATTCCGCCCAGGCCCATCGTGGCGTTGACGATTAACAGCGGCATGACGTTTGGAACCAGATGCTTGAAAATGCGCCTGGAAACGCTGATGCCCGTGGCTTCCGCAGCGACCATGAAGTCCTGCTCGCGCAGCGACAGAATCTGGCCGCGCACGATGCGCGCAATGCCGGTCCAGCCCATCAGGCCCATAATCAGCATCAGAATCATAATACGGGTGATCGGCTCCACCTTATACGCGTCCATGACGGCGCCGGTGATAATCATGATCGGCCAGTACGGGATGGAATTGAACAGGTCGATAAAGCGCATCAGCACGGTATCCACCATACGGCCAAAGTAGCCCGCGATACCGCCGATCACAACGCCGATGATTAGCTCAAAGAAGACAACCACAAACCCGACCATCAGGGATATGCGGCCGCCGTACATCAGCCGGGTTAAAACGTCCATGCCGTTGACGTCAAGGCCCAGCACATGCTCGGCGGACGGCTTGGCATAACTGTCCAAAAGTTCCGCCGTGGTCAGTGTTTTAATGTTATAGGTATGGTTGACCAGCGTAATCGTATAGTTGACGTTCTCTCCCTGCGCATTGGGGAAGCTGAAGGACTTGAGATTATCGCTCACGGCCTCCCGGATGGCTTCCTTAAAATCAAGCGACAGGAAATTGCTTGCGATATAGGGGTTGACGATCATGGTGGAAACCAGCGCAACCGTCCGTCCGCCGCTGATCACGCGGTGCGCCAGGCTTTCCGCTTCCAGCATATAGGTGACGCCCTCCAGCGTAAAGGAGGGTTGTTCCTGCGCAATCGCGCGTTCCGTGGCGAGGTGGAACGCGTAGGCGGATACCAGCGCATGATCCTCCGGCGACGCGCTGTCAAACACGTTCAAAGAGGCAATCGCGGTTTCGATGGGAAGGCCGATGAACGACTGCGCGCCCTGCCCCGCGATATAGGCGACTCCGTCAAAAGTAAAGCTCGGCTCCCCGGCCTTCACGGCGGTTTCGTACGCGGCCTTCATTTCTTCGGTCAGCGTTTCGCCTTCCACGGGCGTATAGGAGAAGAGCATTTTCCTTGCCATGACGTTGGCGATCGTTTTGATTCTGGAGATCAGGTAATAATCGTTTTCTTTCACATAGGAATAGCTTACCCCTCCCGAGGTGAAGGACATCTGCTGCTTTGTCAGCGCCAGGATAAACTGCGCGAACGCGCCTTTATCGAAGTCTTCCCCGGGCGCGTTGATGGTGCGCAGTTCCGTGTTGTACAGCGCGGCTGCATATTCCTTTAAAATCTGCTCCTGCTTTAAAAACACCTGCTGCTGCCGGTACGGCATCAATAACCCGCCCAAAAAGGAAAATACAAACATGACAACTAAAATAATCAGGCCTGTGATCGCCAGCTTGTTTCGGATAAAGCGTTTCATGACCAGCATCGAAGGCGACAGCACTTTGACGCGCCGTTCGTCGCTTAAACTTTTCAAATCGACGGTACAGCTTTCTTCCGCGTCGGTTTCTTGATTATCTTTATCGTTGTTGTTTACATCGCTCATGGTGCCACCTCCTTAATTGATGCGGACGCGCGGATCGACGACGGCATACATGATATCCGCGACGATCAGGCTGACCTGCGTCAAGAGGATGAGGAAAACGGAATAAAACATGGTAAACGGAATATCACCGGCGACGATCGCGTTAAACGCGATGTAGCCGATGCCCGGAATCTGGAATAACGTTTCTGTGATCATCGAGCCAACGAACATGCTCGGCAGCAGATAACTCATGTAGGTGACCAGCGGTATCAGGGTATTGCGGAACGCGTGCCGGTTGATCACGATCCGCTCCGAAAGCCCCTTTGCCCGCGCCGTGCGGATATAGTCCGAATTTAAAACCTCCAGCATATTGGTGCGCGTATAGCGCATCAATCCGCCGATGGATAACATCGCTAACGTAATGACGGGCATGATCATATGCACGCCCATGTCGCCGATCCTGCCCCAGAAATCCAATTGATCGTAATACCGCCCGACAATGCCGTACAAATCCAGCCAGCCCAGTTGGATGGAGAGGGTATACTTTAAAAGCGTCGCCAGGAAAAACGACGGGATGGACAGCCCGAACAGCGCGAATACCGTAACGAAATAATCGGTTTTGGAGTATTGTTTTCGCGCCGCCAGAATGCCCAGCGGAATGCAGACGACCAGTTCCACAACCAGCGTAATGGAATTTAACACGATGGAGTACCAGATCACGTCTTTGAACTTTGCGATCACGGTGCCGCCGTACATCCAGGAGTCGCCGAAGTTACCCTGAACGGCGTTGCCCGCCCATGCGAAAAAGCCCGCGATAATGGACTTATCCATGCCGTACAGCGCGTTGAGCTGCGCCAGCAGGTCCTGGTATTTCGGCGCGCCGGGGATGTTGGAGGCGCGCATGCGCGCCTGTGCTTCCACAAAGGAGGTGGGCAGGAAGCGGATCACCGTGTACACGATCAGCGCGCCGAAGAGCACAATCATCAAGCCCAGAAGAATCCGTCGGATCAGGAATTTGACCATAAAACGAAACCGCCCTTTTTACCTGCGGTGAGACGGCAATTGGGAAGGTGAGCCTGCCAAAGGCAGGCTCACCTGTCAATCACTTTTCACTGCGCGCAATGAATTTACTTGACTGTCAGCAGTTCGGCATCGGTCAGCCATCCCCAGTACGTGGTGATTGCGGGGGTGATGCTGTCGATATTGAGACGCTCGGTGCTGAAGACAACGCAGTTCTGCCGCTGATATGCGGGAACTTCCACTGCCCAGTCAACGACGATATCCAATGCTTGCTTGTACAGGGCTTTCCGGTATGCCTGGTCGTCGCTCTTGCGGGCGTCGACAATCAGCTGGTCCAGTTCATCGTCCATAATCATGTAGCGGTTGGAATCGGAGCCGCCCATGCCCAGGGCATTGCTGCCGTGGTAGATCTGGTACATATCCGGATCAATGGTGGTCTGCCATGCCGCGCACCAGAGTTCCGCGGCGCCGGCGTCCAGCGCATCCCACAGAACGTTGGAATCGGCGGGATCGTTGATGACCAGCTCAATGCCGATGGTCGCCAGCGATTCCTTGGCGGCGGTCAGCACGGCGAAGGAGGGGTGATCGCCCAGGCCGTCGCCGGGGATGATCACTTCATAAGACAGTTTGGCGCCCTCGGGAGCGGCGGTGAACACACCGGTCGCTTCGTCGAAGGTGAAGCCGGCAGCGATCAGGAATCCCTTCGCCGCTTCAACAGCCGCCGCGTAGGTCGCTTCCGGCGTCATGTCCGCGGTGTAGATGGGATTGCCGTCCACGTCCACGGAGAACGCGACCTTGAAGTCGGGATCGGTCGGCTGCGGAGCCGCCCAGGAGGTGTTGGAAATCGGGTACTGGATGACAGAGGCGGCCTCGCCGTAATAGCTGTCATACGCGGTGGCGCGGTGCACGGCCAGCACGGTCGCGATGGCTTTGCGCAGGTTTCTGGAGGCTTCGGACCCGGCTTCGCCGCCAACGCTGACGTTGACCGCGTTCATGCCGATGTAGCCGTAGCCGCGGTTATCCACTTTGCTGGTGGTGATCTTGTCGCCGGTGATTTCGCCATTGGCGTTCAAGGCCATGATGCTTTCGAAGTTGGTCTTGGTGCCGTTCATCTCGCTGGCGTCGATCGTGCTGGTAGAGATGCCGGGGATGACGTCCGCGGAGTTGGTCTCCTTGAACTGGAGGTACTTGGTCAGGGGCGCGCCCTTGAAGTAGAGTTCGTTGGCTTCGAAGTATACGACGCGGTTTTCGTATTTGACGAACTTATACGGGCCTGCGCCCAGCGGCATGGTGGTTTTATCCTGCACGATGGTCAGGTCGCCGAAGGGGAAGCCGAACTTGTTGTTCGCATAATCGTACTGTGCAGCGTCGCCGTAATAGTGCATCGGGGCAACGTCGATACCGAGGATCGTGTAGACGGCGGGCGCTTCGTAACCCTTGGTCCGGACTTCCACGGTATAGTCGTCCAGCTTCTTGATGCCGGAGATGTTGGGGATGCCGCCGCTCATGGCTTCATCCAGCGGGCCGAACTTCGCGATGAACGCGTTGTAGGCGCCGCCCAGCACGTCGGTGCCGTCGGGGCTTTCCACGGAGGCATAGGCCGCCGGATCGCCGCCATACGCCGTGACAGTTTCGTAGTAATATTCATCCATGGTGGGATATACGCCGGCCTTCGTGTCATACGTAGTGCCGGAAACGGCGGCGGTGAAGATACCGGTTTCGGTATCCATGCTGCCGTAGCCCCACAGAATCATGCCGGAAATCACGCCGAGGCCTTCGTTGGCATTGGCTTCTTCAGCCGTCACGCCGACGTAGTCCGGAATGTAAGCCGCATAATCAGTCAGGCAGGTCTGCACGATCTTGGCGACGTCGGCTTTCCAGCCCTCTTCCAGGCTCTGCCAGAAGAACGTCTGCTGTTCTTCGGTCCAGGCGTCCGCCGCGGTCCAAACGTGATCTTTGCCTGCTCCATACAGGGCGACGCCCATATCGGCATACTTCGTATACACGTCCGCCGTGGTCTGGGTGCGGTAATCATCCACGCCAAGGATATTGAACGAGGCCAGCTGCGTGGAGCCGGTGTAGGACGGATCCAGGAATACATAGTATGAGAAGATGAGGTCGTCCGCCGTCATCGGCACACCATCGGAGAAGACAACGTCGTCTCTCAGTTTTGCGGTATAGGTTGTGATATCGGATGCCTCGTCGTAACTGACGGAAAGGTTGGCAATGCCCTCGTAATAGTAGTCAACGCCGTTGTAGGCAATGGTTTCGCCATCCGCCGCGTTGTACACGATGCCGCCGGCACGATCCGTGGTCATCAGCAGTTCCGAGGTCATTGAATAGGTATCCACATCATAACCCGATTGGGCAAAGAAAGGGCTGAATTTCTCGGAAAGCGTATCGATACCGGAAACGATCGGCATCGCTTCGCCTTCCGCAAACGCAGCCATCGGCAGCGCAACGCCAACAAGCATTGCAATTGTCAGTAGTAAAGCGCAGGTTTTCTTTAACATAGGTTTCCCTCCTCATTTTTTTCGTGCATAAGATGCTATCCCTAATTTATCATAGATTATTTGGAAAGTAAACCTAAAAATCGAAAACGCAAAAGCCCTTACATGGAACGTTTTGAAGGCTTGAGCAGCCGAGTGATGAACACGGCGCGCGAATATCCGGCGGGGTTTATTCAGATATTGCATAAATCGAAGTTCCGGCGCCGCATTATTCACGATTTCCGGATAATCATGAATGGTTCGGCCAACCGGCGAAACTTTTCGCAGGAATGTCTCCCTTAAAAAACAAAGAATATACAATCCGGCCTTCCTGGGGCCGTAACCCTTGCGATAGATGCTGCGGATACGGTGGTTTTACGGATAAATATAGGCGTCGTCCACGTCGGGCGCAGCGCAGCGCACGATCATTCC
>JBDRTL010000090.1:0-3221 GCA_043824045.1 Bacillota bacterium | reverse complement strand
CCGATGGCCAGCAGCACGTGCGAGGGATCGAGGCTGCCGCTGGTGCAGGCCGAGCCTCTGGATCCTTCTACGCCGGCCAAATCCAGCCTCATAAGCAATGATTCGCCCTCTATGTAGCGGAAGCACATGTTGAAGTTGTTGGGCAGCCGTTGTGTCGGGTGTCCGTTTAGGCGGACGTCCGGGATGGTTTTCAAAACGCCGTCGATCAGCTTGTCGCGCAGCCTGCTAATATATTTCGCATGGCTGCCCAGTTCTGTGGCCGCGAGCTCAATCGCCTTGCCCATGCCCACGATCGAGGCAAGGTTTTCCGTGCCCGCGCGCATCTTGTGTTCCTGCGCGCCGCCGAAAACGAACGGGGAAATGCGCAGGCCCTTGCGGATATACAGCGCGCCGACGCCCTTGGGGCCGCCAAACTTATGCGCGGACATCGAAAGCAAATCGACGTTCATCGCCTTGACGTCGACCGGGATCGCGCCGACGGCCTGCACGGCGTCCGTATGGAAGGGGATGCCCGCGGCTTTGGCAATCGCGCTGATCTCCGCGACGGGCTGAACGGTGCCGATCTCGTTATTGGCCGTCATGACCGAAATCAGGATGGTATCGGGTTCGATGGCGTCCTTCACGTCCTGCGGGTTCACGCGGCCGTATTCGTCCACGGGCAGGCAGGTGACGCGGTAGCCCTTCTTTTCCAGATATTCGGCGGTGTGCAGGATGGCGTGGTGCTCGATCGCGCTGGTGATGATGTGCTTGCCTTTGGCGACGTCCGCGATGCCGCGCAGCGCCCAGTTGTCGCTTTCGGACCCGCAGCCCGTGAAATAGATCTCCTGTGGCAAAGCGCCGATGGCTGCGGCCACCTGTTTGCGCGCGTTTTCCACGGCGATTTTCGCGTCGCGGCCCGCTTTATGAATGGAGCTGGGGTTGCCGAAATGCTCCGAAAACCAGGGGAGCATGGCGTCCAGCACTTCCCGGCGGACCCGGGTGGTCGCCGCATTGTCCAGATAGATCATTGGATGGTTCAAACTCTTACACCTCACAACATGTCTTTGAGCGTTACGCTGGCCAGTTCGTGGTTGATATTCGCCGTCAGGCGCTCCCACATATTCCGCACACGGCATTCGTTTGCTCTAGAGCATTGCGTTTCGTCCGTAATGCAGTCACTCAGCGCAAGCGGGCCTTCCATCGCGTCGATAATGTCCAAAAGCGAGATATCGGCGGGCGGCCGGGCAATCTGATACCCGCCGTTTGCGCCGCGCACAGAGCGAATCAGGCCGTTGCGCCGCAGGCTACCCAGGAGTTGTTCCAAGTACTGCTTGGGGATGCCGCTGGACGCGATCCGGTTTAAACTCTGCGGACCGTCGCTGAAATGCTGCGCCAGATAGTGCATCGCATACAATCCGTATTTGCCGCGAGTGGAAAGCCTCATGGATTCCGCCTTTCGATACCCGAGTAAACTGGTCAGGTATTATGCATATCATACCACGGCATTTTACGGTTGTCAACGCTGTTGCATCACAGTTTGATAAAATTTTCACGAATAGGATGATCGCCGTCGATCAGTACCTCCAAATAAGCCGTATCCGTGAGCGACCAGGCGGCCAGCGATCCGGGGTTGATCAGCGTCACGCCATGCTTTTACGCGATGAGCGGCTGGTGGGTGTGGCCGAAGAACGCGAGCGCGGCGTGGAGGGAACGCGCGGCCTTCGCGAGCTTGCCCAGGCCGTGCTTTACGTCGTAGATATGCCCGTGCGTGATCAGCGCCCGTACGCCGTGCAGATCGGCCAGATCCGATACTGGAACCTGGAACGCGCCGAGGTCGCAGTTGCCCCGCACCGCATAAATCCGGATGCTCGGATTGGCGGTCCGCAGGATATCTTCCACAACGTCCAAATCCTGAACGCCGTCCCCGCAGTGGATGAACACGTCGATCTGCCCGTCCTCAACCGCTTGCCGTACGGACCTACGCAATTGCGCGGTATTCCGGTGGGTATCGCTGACCGCGACGATTCTCATGGCCAGAACAGGTCTTTGACGACCTTGCGCATGAGGGACGCCGCTTCGGCGCGGTGGCTGATTTTGTTCTTCTCCTTCTGCGTAATCTCCGCGAAGGTTTTTTCATTTTCGTATAAAAACAGCGGATCGTATCCAAAGCCGTTATGTCCGCGCGGTGCGTCCAGCAGCGAACCGCAGCATTCGCCCGTTACGGTTTTCACCGCTTCGGCGGGCAGCGCGAGCGCCATCGCGCATACGAACTTGCACTCCCGGTTCCGTACGCCTTTCATGTTATGCAAAAGCTGTTCGTTGTTGGCCTGGTCGTCGCCGTGTTCGCCCGCATACCGGGCGCTGCGCACACCGGGCGCGCCGCCGAGCGCCGCGACGGAAAGCCCGCTGTCGTCGGCCAGCGTCGGAAGCCCTGTGGCACGCATCACCGCTTCCGCTTTCAGGACGGCGTTATGCGTAAAAGTCTCGCCGTTTTCTTCAATTTCGCCGGTAAACCCAAGTTCGCGCATGCCCACCGGCTCGCAGATGCCTTTGAACAAATCCCGAAGTTCTTTGAGCTTGTGCCCGTTAAAGGACGCGACCGCTAGCCGCGGCAGCGGTAGGAGATGCGCCGCTTCCTGCAGCGCCGCGCGCTGGGCGCGCATTAGGCCGAGGATGCCGTGTCTGCCGTAGGTAAGCAGCGTTTTGAGCTCCTTATCGGCAAAGGCGCGGCCTTCGCCCGTGCCCTGCAGCTCGATGAAGCCGCCCTGCTGGTTCATCACCAGGTTCATATCGGCCTGCGCGCTGCTGTCTTCGGTATAGCAAAGATCAAGCATCGGCTGGTCCTGCACGATGCCCACGCTGACGGCGGCGATCTGCCCGACGATGGGATTGACGGCGAGCAGCCCGTTCTTCATCAGCTTTTGCACGGCAAGCGACAGCGCGACGTACGCGCCCGTAACGGAGGCGGTACGCGTGCCGCCGTCGGCTTGCAGCACGTCGCAGTCGAGGGTGATCGTCCGCTGTCCGAGCAGCTTCAGATTCACGGCCTGCCGCAGCGAGCGGCCGATCAGACGCTGTATTTCCACGCCACGCCCATCCTGCTTCACGCCGTCGCGCTTCTTGCGCGTGCCGGTGGAGGCGGGCAGCATCGCGTACTCGGCGGTGACCCAACCCTGGCTTGCGTCCCGCAGAAACGGCGGAACGCCTTCCTCGATGCTGGCGGTGCAGATGATTTTGGTGTT
>JBDRTL010000089.1:0-4549 GCA_043824045.1 Bacillota bacterium | reverse complement strand
AGCAGATGATAGTATCTATCAGATTTGGCTGACGGTCAAATAATTATGAGGAAATCTATGGCGCAGTTACCGCAGGGGGTTATCATCCGCCCGATGGTGATCGGGGATTACGGGCAGGCGTACGCGCTGTGGCTCGGCACGCCGGGCATGGGGCTGAACACCGTGGACGATTCGCGGGAAGGGATCGAAAAGTACCTGAACCGCAACCTGGGGTGCAGCTTCGTGGCGGAGGACGGGGGCGCGATCGTCGGCGTGATTTTGTGCGGCCACGACGGGCGGCGCGGGGTGATCCACCATACCGCCGTGCGGCCGGAGAAGCGGCGCGGCGGCGTAGGCAAGGCGCTGGTGGAGGCCGCGCTAGGCGCGCTGCGCCGGGAAGGCATCACCAAGGCGTGGCTTGTGGTGAAGAAGAACAACGAATCAGGCAATGCCTTCTGGGAGAGGCTGGGGTTTGAAAACCGTGTGGATTTAACGTTTCGGGGCATCACTCTGGAACCGAGTTTGGTGTCAATCGACACTTAGGAGTTGTGTTATGATCGATTTGGATGGCTTCCAGCTGACTTTGAATGCGCTGCGCGGCAGCGTGCTCAAATCCGCCGACGCGCTACACCTGCCGCAGCTGGAAGAGGAACTGGCGGAACTCAAAGAGGAAATGAACGCGCCGGAGTTTTGGAGCGATTTGGAGCGCTCCACCCAGGTCAACCGCCGTGTGCGCCAGATTGAGGATAAGAAGGAACGTATCGGCGATCTCACGTCCCGCATGGACGACGTGGAAGCGATGCTGATGCTTTTGTCCGAGGAAGCGGACGCGGAGATCGCCGCCGAGTGCGAAACCGAGCTGGAAAAGCTGCAAAAGGACGCCGACGCGCTGGAACTCGATACGCTGATGCGCGGCGAGTACGACCACTGCAGCTGCATCCTGAGCCTGCACGCGGGCGCGGGCGGCACCGAGGCGCAGGACTGGACGCAGATGCTCTACCGCATGTACACGCGCTACTGCGAGCGCATGGGCTTTCAGGTAACCGTGAACGATTATCTGGACGGCGACGAGGCGGGCGTCAAATCCGTCACCTTCCAGGTGGACGGCGAAAACGCCTACGGCTACCTGCGCTCCGAGCGCGGCGTGCACCGCCTGGTACGCATCAGCCCGTTTGATTCCAACGCCCGCCGCCACACCTCGTTTGCCTCTCTGGATGTCGCGCCTATCCTTCCCGAGAGCGAGGATTTTCAGGTGAACATGGAGGAAGTCCGCATCGATACCTACCGCTCCGGCGGCGCGGGCGGCCAGCACGTCAACCGCACCGACAGCGCCGTGCGCATGACACATGTTCCAACCGGCACCGTGGCCCAGTGCCAGAACGAGCGCTCCCAGATGCAAAACCGCGAGGTGTGCCTGCGCATTCTGAAAGGCCGCCTGATGGAGCTCAATATGCGCGAGAAGGAAGAGCAGATGGCGGATATCAAGGGCGAGCTCAAAAAAATCGAGTGGGGCAGCCAGATCAGGAGCTATGTCTTCCAGCCTTACACGATGGTCAAGGATCACCGCACGAATTATGAATCCGGCAACGTGGACGACGTGATGGACGGCAATCTGTCCGGGTTTATCACGGCTTATCTGAAGAAGATGTAGGAGGCTGCATGAACCGGGTACTCTATTATTTCTCGGGAACGGGCAACACCTTTTTTGCGGCGCGCGGCCTGGCGGATCTTTTGCACGCGGAACTGAAACCGCTCGCGGCTTACCGCGACCGGGAGACCGTGGCGTGTGACGCGGAGCAGATCGGCCTCGTGTTTCCCGTCTACTACAGCGACGCGCCCGTGATCGTGCAGGAGTTCATCGGGAAGCTGCAGGATTTGGAAAACAAAACCGTGTTTGCGGTATGCACCTACGGCGGCGCGGCGGGAAACGCCCTGCGTACGGTGCGCAGGCTACTTGCAGAGCGCGGCGGCAAGCTTTCGCTCGCCTTCGGCGTGCCGATGCCGCAAAACGCCTTCTATAAGATATATGAAAACCGCCGCCACCGCTACGCCATGTGGAAGAAAAACGCCGGGAGGATTGCCCGCAAGATCGAAAACGGCGCGACGGGCATTCATTACCACAATGATCCGCTGGAATGGATCATGTTTCCGGTCACTGAATATATCATCAAGCCCGCGTGCAGGCTTTTGTTCATTGAGCAGAGCGGGCTTCCCGCCGATGTGCCCATTGCGCAGATGATGCGGCGGATGGACAAGAACTTTACGACGCTGGACGCCTGCAACGGCTGCGGCACCTGCGCGAAAGTCTGCCCCGTACAAAACATCGTGATCACGGACGGCAGGCCCGTGTGGCAGCACGGCTGCGAGCACTGCCTCGCCTGCTACAACTGGTGCCCGCGGCAGGCGATTGCCGGGGGAATCACCAAGAAGGGCTATTTCTACCGCCATCCCGAGGTCGGCTTGCAGGATTTCATCCAAAAGCAGTAAAGGAGAAGCGAAGGCTATGGACCCATACGCCATGCAAAACCGGATGAGCCCGCGCGGGGGCGTGAAGGTTAATCCCCTCGGCGCGCTTTTATGCCTTGCGCTGGGGCTGTGCCTGACGGTGCTGAGCATGGGCTACGCCGCCGGCGTGCATGTGACGGACCTAAACCGCTTCCGCCAGGCGGCGGACGCGGCGCTGGTGCAGACCGGCATCGTATCCGCTGGGGACGCGGAGCGGTTTGCGCAGGAGACCATCGGCTACCTCACGGGCAGGCGCGCCGCCTGGCTGTCGGCCATCACCGTCGGCGGGCAGGCCTTCCCGGTGTCCGAAGCGTTCACCGCGCACATGGCGCAGGTGCAGCGTTGGACGACAGCCTTCCGGTATATACTTCCGCTGATGATCGCCGCGGTCGCCGTACTCGTTTTTCTTACGCTCATCGGCGCGGCGGCGATGCGCACGCGCCTGGTTTCGCCGCGCGGCTGCCTGCTGGGGGCGGCGATTCCCGTTCTGCTGGCGGGCGTCGGTTTCCTCTGGGCGCTGATCGATTTTCAAAGCTTCTGGGAACAGCTGCACAACTGGCTCATTCCCGGCGGCGTCTTCGCGGCGGAGGAGCCCGTGATGCAGCTGTTCCCGCTATCGCTGTTTCAGGGGTATCTCTGGCCCATCGCCCTCACGTTCTTATATTGCATGGCCGGCGTTGTGCTTTTACCCGCCGTGCTGATCATGCTCGACAAACGGGTGCGCCGCCGCAGGGTGATGCGGCAGATGCCCTACGATCCCACGGGGTACCGCTGAAATGAAACCATACCGTATCCTGGCGCTGGAAACCAGCTGCGATGAAACCGCCGCCGCCGTCGTGGAAAACGGCAGGCGGATTGTGTCAAACGCCGTGTTTTCGCAAGTCGACGTCCATGCGCTCTACGGCGGCGTGGTGCCTGAGATCGCCAGCCGTGCGCACGTGGACGCGTGCGACCGCATGCTCGACCGGGCGCTGGAAGAAGCGGGGCTTGCCCTCAAAGAGATCGACGCGCTGGCCGTGACCTGCGGGCCGGGGTTGGTGGGCGCGCTTTTAATCGGCGTGAACTGCATGAAGGGGCTGAGCTTTGCCACGGGTAAGCCGCTGATCGCCGTCAACCACATCGAGGGGCACGTCAGCGCGAATTTCCTGTCCCATCCCGATCTGGAACCGCCGTTTGTGTGCCTGGTGGTCAGCGGCGGGCACAGCCATCTGGTGACCGTGAACGATTACGGCCGCTATACCCTGCTTGGGCAGACCGCGGACGACGCGGCGGGCGAGGCGTTTGACAAGGGCGCGCGTGTGCTCGGGCTTGCGTACCCCGGCGGGCCGCATTTGAGCGAGCTGGCCGGGAGCGGCGATCCCGATTATTTAAAGCTCCCGCGTCCCAAAGCCGAGGGCAGGTATGATTTCAGCTTTTCGGGGCTCAAGACCGCGTTCGTCAACGCCTGCCACAACCTGGAGCAGAAGGGGGAACCGCTGCCCAAAGCAGATCTCGCGGCCTCCTACCAGCAGGCGATCGTCGATTGCCTGTGCGAAAAAACCAGGCTCGCCGTGCGGGACTCCGGCATGAAAACCCTCTGCCTCGCGTGCGGCGTGAGCGCGAACAAACGGTTAAGGGAGCGGATGACGGAGCTGGCGGATGAGCTTCATGTGACCCTCTGCATGCCCGATATCTGCCTGTGCACCGACAACGCCGCGATGATCGCTTCCGCGGCCTACTACCGCCGGGAGCAGGCAGCGCCGCTTTCCCTGAACGCGATGCCGTCGCTTCGGCTTGCCGGCAGCGAGGATCGAGGGTGAAACGACCTATTCGAACATGGATTGACGCGTTATCACTGGAATGGTACAATACGAGAAAACCAGCATGCCTGGTATTTTGGCCGGGGGCGGAAAGAGGACCGTATGAACATTACCGAACGCTACGCGCGCGAGACGGCCAGGGATTATGCCCTGCGGATGCTCAAGCGCAATATCGCCTCCATGGAGCTGGAGCCCGGCGCGATGCTCAGCGAAAACGAACTCTCCGCGGCGATGGGGCTCAGCCGAACGCCGGTGCGCGAGGCGCT
>JBDRTL010000088.1:0-2499 GCA_043824045.1 Bacillota bacterium | reverse complement strand
AACACCAAGTAAAAAAGGAGGTAAGGTATGCGAAAACCACTTGTGGTTCAAGGGCTGACTAAGGCCTACGCAGGTATAACCGCCGTAGACTCGCTGGATTTGGAAGTGTCCGGCGGTGAAATTTTCGGCTTGCTCGGGCATAACGGCGCGGGAAAAACAACCGCCATCGAGTGCATCCTCGGCGTAAAAAAGCCGGACGCAGGCAGCGTTACGTTACTCGGCATGCATCCGGCAAAAGACAGGCGCAGGGTATTTGAAAAGGTCGGGGTGCAATTTCAGGAATCGCACTACCAGGATAAAATCCGAATATCGGAACTCTGCCGAATTACGGCGAGCTTCTACCGGCATCCTGCGGATTGGCAGCCTTTGCTGCAGGCCTTCGGCTTATCCGGCATGGAAAAACGAACGGTATCGGAACTTTCAGGCGGTGAACGCCAGCGGCTTTCGGTCGTCCTCTCGCTCGTTCCCAATCCGGATATCGTATTTCTGGACGAACTGACCACCGGGCTTGACACCAAAGCAAGGCGCGATGTGTGGAAACTGCTGGAGTTTCTCAAAAAGAAGGGGCTGACCATATTTCTGACATCCCACTATATGGACGAAGTCGAAACACTGTGCGATAGGGTGTGTATTTTAAAGCACGGAAAAACGATGGTGACGGGCAGCATCCACGAGGTTACGGCGGCAAGCCCGTATCCTAAATTCGAAGACGCCTACCTTTGGTACTCTGGAGAGGAGGAAAGCAACCATGAAATCCTTTCGGACGCTGTTATGGAGTGAATGGAAACTCTCGATGCGGGATATGAACATTCCGCTGTTTGGTTTCATTCAACCGCTCATCGTTACGGTGATTATCGGTTTTCTCGGAAACCAGCCGGCCTTTGAAGGCTCGGACTACACATTTCTGCAGCAGTCTTTCGGAGCGCTGGCCTCACTGGCCGTATGCGCAACCGGACTGATGGGGCTGCCGCTCGTGGTTTCCGATTACAGACAGAAGAAGATCCTGCGGCAATTTATGGTGACGCCGGTCAGCCCTGCCCAGATGCTGATCGTGCAGTGCGTTCTCAGCCTGATCGCATCGCTGATCTCCGTTGTATCCATCCATATCTTGTGCTCGCTTGTCTGGGGATACCGGATGGTCGGCAATCTCGGCGTGTTTTTCCTCATGTATATGCTGGTGGTTTTTGCCATGTACAGCATCGGAATGATGATCGCAAGCGTTACCCCGAATATGAAATCGGCTTCGCTCTGGTGCGTCGTACTCTATTTTCCAATGTTCTTTTTCTCAGGCGCGACCATCCCGTACGAAATCATGCCGGCGTTTGCGCAGAAATTGATGAGCATACTGCCGCTGACACACGGGATCAAGCTGCTGAAGGCCGCTTCGCTGGGATTGCCGTTTGATCATCTGCTGGTTTCCGTGCTGATATTGTCCGGCATCGGCATTCTCTGCACCGGGCTTTCCATCCGCTTTTTCAAATGGACATAACGGTTCGGCTCGTACAGAAAAACGCCGGTCCCCCCCAACGGTATGAGGGAACCGGCGTTTTTCATTCGGCAAGCGCCGGCATCCGCCTGTGACGGTTCCAACGGCGGATGCTCGTCTGGAGCGCAGGCGTTTACGATTCGGTTACCGCAGCCGGATCAGGTGGATCTGCGCGGGGGCGAATAGACGAAGAGGCACGATGACGGTTCCGACGCCGTTTGAGATGAGGATATCGGCGCGGTTTTCAGCAATCCAGCCGGAGAGGTAGCGGGAGGAGGTTTTCGGGTTGAACGCGGAAAGCAGCGGCCTGCCGAACAGCGTGATCTGCCCGCCGTGCGTATGGCCGAACAGCGCGAGATCAAACCAGTGCGTTTTGCCGTCCTTGTCCACGGCCTTCACCGCGTCGGTCAGCAGATCGGGATTATGCCCCAGGAGGATGACGAAATCATCCGAACGCACCTGCGCGGCCACGCCCGCGACGTCCGGCGTCCCGTTGTCCAGATCGTCGATGCCCGCGATATAAAGGTCCGCCTGCCCCACCTTCAGTTTGACCACCTCGTTTACAAGCGGGGTGACGCCCGCGTCGACCATGGCCTGCAAAAGGCTTTGCAGGTCGTCGGCGGACTCGTTTCGGTCGTTGTTGCCAAGCACCGCATACGCGCCAAGCCGCGCCTGAATGAGCGGCAGGTTTTCAAAAAACCGGGCCGCGCTTTCCGGATCCTCGGCGTAATCGCCGCCCAGCAGCACCAGATCCGGGCTCAGGCTGTTCACAATCTTGATCACCCGGTCGGTGCGGCTTTGGGTATTCCACATGTTTTGGTGAATATCGGACAGAAAGACAACCTGCAGGTTGCGCAGGTTCGAGGGCAGGTTCTGCGTCTGCGTGGCGTATTCTTTCACGTTGATATGGAACGCCTCAAAAAACGGATAGGCAAGCGCCAGCAGAAGCGCAACGGCGAGCACCACACGCCAAAGCCGCGCCTTACGGCGCTGCGGCTTGCGGTACTTGTATT
>JBDRTL010000087.1:0-3953 GCA_043824045.1 Bacillota bacterium | reverse complement strand
AGATCGGCGACCGGTATTCCGTGTTTACGCCGGTGTTTGAGGGCGGCGGCAGCGGCCTGGGCAAGCTGGTAAACGCGGCTGCGGGCATGGAAGACAAATATTACGACGAGTTCTACGATCTCTATACACAGCTTCCCGACCATCTGGAACAAAAGCTGTTTGACGACGTGTTCAATACCATCCAGAACGCCGAGACGCCCTACGATCAGGCGGTCACTATCAAGCGGTATCTGCAGAAGTATTACCGCTATTCGCTAACGCCTGTAACGCCGCCCGAAAATCTGGATTTTGTGACCTACTTCCTCTATGTAAAGCCCGAGGGATACTGTACCTATTTCGCCTCGGCGATGACCGTGATGTGCCGCATCGCCGGATTGCCGTCGCGGTATGTGGAGGGCTTTTTGGCACAGCCGTCGTCCGACGGGTTTGCGTATGTTACCGGGTACGATGCGCACGCGTGGACGGAGGTCTACTTCGAGGGCTTCGGCTGGGTGCCGTTTGACCCGACCCCCAACCAGCACGATGATACCGAGCCCCCGCCCAACGAGGAGCCCGAGCCCCCGCCCACGCCGACCCCGGATCCGCAGCAAAGCGACAATCCCACCCCGACGCCCGACCCCCAGCAGGAGCCGGATGAAGAACCCACGCCGGAGCCGTCCACACCGCCGGACGACCAGAACGAGCCCGATCCCGACGACGAGCAGGACAATCCCTTTCCCTGGTGGATACTGATCGTGCTGGCCGCAGGCGCTGCGGCGGGCGGGAACGTTTGGCTGCGCGGGCCGGATCGCGCCGCGGCGCGGAGGCGGACAGAGAAAGAAAAGGTGTTCGTCTACGGCGCGGCGGTGGCGAGGCTGTTGGCTTATGCCAACTATAAGCCCAAAGCGGGGGAGACGCCGCTGAACTTTTCCAAGCGCGTGGACGCCGTACATTATTATCATAAACAGGTCACCCCGCTGTGGCGCATCCTGTCGCTGAGCAATTACAGCCGCCTGCGGCCGGGCGCCGAACAGACGAAGAAGGCCAGGGAGACCTATCGCGCGATTTATCAGGAGACCAAGTGGCTGCGCAAGCTCCGCTTCCTGACGTCCCTGTTGGTGTCACCGCGTTTCTACGCGACGCTGGATACCGTGATGACGCACGAAGAACCCAAGGCGCTGAACGCCTGGAACGCGCGTGATCTCCGCAAAAAGAAGCAGGCGGGGCAGAAACCCGCGGGCGGCCGGAACTTAATGCGCAAGCCCAAACCCGCCGCGCCCAAGGTCAGGCCCCGTGGCGGCAGTAAAAAGAAACGCTGATTCAACCTGCACGATATATGTGCAACGAAGAAACGCTGATCTAGCCCTTGCGATATAAGCGCCGCGAAGAAACGCTGATCTAGCTCTTGCGATATAAGCGCCACCTTGATTTCCGTAAAAATGCAGGGGAGAATACCCGAAAACCCCTTGCATTTTGGCCGGGACTCATGTATCATATGGACGTTGCGCTGATATAGCTCAGCCGGTAGAGCGCATCCTTGGTAAGGATGAGGTCCCCGGTTCGAATCCGGGTATCAGCTCCAGCGTCGCCGCGGATTTCATATCCTTCGCGGCGACTTTTTTTAAAAAGCCACCGCTCATCCATTCCATCGCGGCTCCTCTCGCCTCGAAACAGGTTTCTCGGCGTAAAAACGGTGTACGCCGTTGCGGACTTCGTTTTATTCGCGGTTGTATATTTTTCGTAACAGTATATCAGAAATAACTATATTTCTAGCATTCCGCGTCCTTGCCGTAGACTTCCCACTGCCGAAGCGATTGGTACGGCGAGGGGGTGTCGCACCTGATCAGCTGGTCGAGGCGCATCCAGGAGACGGTATGGAAGCCGTCCAGCGAAACGGTCTGCGGGCCGTCGAATTCTTTGAGGGGGAAGGTTTTTTCATAGCCGTCCGAAAGGTGCACCGTTGCGCTTACCCAGTGTCCGCTGTGCTTAAAATCCGCGCGAAGGTACAGCGCCATTTGATCCACCCGCACCTCGCGGCCGAAGTCCAGCCAGATGGCGGCGTCCGCCCGCCCGCCGATACCCCAGCTCAGATACGGCCACGAGCCGTGGCTGTTGGCGATATGCAGGCCGTCGATCACGTTACGGGCGAAAAAGATGCTCTCGTCGCGCGTTTCCACGTTGGCTGAGGCGTGCGGGTACGCTTTGCTGTCGTGGCGTTGGTCGGCGGGGTTGCAGGCGAGGTTGCGGTATTCATTTCCCGTATCCTCTTTGAGCGTCAGCAGGTGACTGTCTCCCTGAAACGCATACGGGGGATAGGCGCGGGGCAGATCGCCATCCAGCGGCAGGCGGAACGTCCATTTTCCTTCGGCCAGGCACAGCCGCGCCGGAGCGACGGTATGATCGACGCCCGCCACGACGCGGCGCGCGGAGCTTTCAAATACGATGGCATCTCCCGGCTGGTATTCTCCGTGATAGTAAAGCAACGCCTCGCCCTGGGCGGAGATGCCCGCCAGCGTTTCTTCCCGGCGCATGATGGCGATGCGGTTCATAGGGTTCCTCCTTAGGTGTTTCGCAGGCATCGTTTTACGCAGCCGATGCCTGATGATGTCTGGTATTGACTATACCATCAAGTTCTGTGGATGTCTATGAATCGCGCACATTTCCAAGTTTGGGCGCCGCATGTTCTACTTGAAAGCGCATGATATAATATCTATGGCATAATCGCAAGCAAACAATATAGCGCCAGAGGTAACCGTATGGTCACGATTAAGGAAATTGCCGAGAGCCTGCATGTAAGCACCGCCACGGTGTCCAACGTCATTCACGGGCATCTGCACAAGATGTCGCCCGATATGGCGCAGCAAATACGCGAAAAGCTGGAGGAATACCACTATATCCCCAACATGGGCGCGCGGATGCTGGCGAAGGGGGATTCGGAGATCATCGGCGTGATTACCAATTACCCAAACCGCGAGGAGAAACTCGCGCTGCAGGACCCGTTTGTCAGCGAACTGATCGGCGCGTTGGAAAACGAAATTCGCACACACCATTTTTTCACGCTCCTGTACGCGGCGCAAAACGCGCAGGAGATCAACCACATCGCGCAGACCTGGAACACGCAGGGGCTGATCATCATGGGCCTGCAGGCTGACCAGTGCCGCGCGCTGATGCGGATTTCACAGCGCCCCATCGTATTCGTGGATTGTTATTTCGACGAAGGGAAGCAGTATAACAACGTTGGCCTGGACGATTTTCAGGGCGGATATCTGATGGCGGATTACCTGATCAAGCTGGGGCACCGCCGTATCGCCTATATCGGCGACCAGCCGTTTCTCTACGGCGTGGACGCGCACCGGCTGCAGGGTCACCGCAAGGCGCTTGAAGAGCGCGGCCTCAAGTGGGGGGAGCAGTCGTACCTCCAGATCTCAAAGGATTTCAAGCTGCGGAAGGCGGATTTTGAGCGCATGCTTTCCCGTGCGGGCACCATTGATACCGCATGGGTGTTTACGTCGGACTATTACGCGGCGGAAGCGGTTAACTTTCTGGCGGATCATGAGATCAAAGTGCCGCAGCAGCTGACGGTAACGGGGTTTGACGACAACATGCTGGCGCAGATGCTGCGCCCGCGCCTGACCACCGTTCATCAGAACGTAACCCGCAAAGCGGAGAACGCCGTACGGATGCTGCTGGAGCTTTTAGAGGGCAACGCGGAACAGCCCCTGTCCGTCCGGCTGCCGGTCCGGCTGGTGAAAGGATCTACGTCGGGCCCGCCGTCCGATACGACATCTTTATAGAAACTGCACAAAATAAACAAACAATTATGATTAATATTGTTAGTTATGCGCATAACATATTGTGCACTGATTTGATGTATGCTATCTTTAGCTGGCAATCAGTATTCGGGATCAGCACAACACCAGGACTTGCCATTGCACGGCGGAACGTATGCTTGGATTGCTGCACATCCCAACGGC
>JBDRTL010000086.1:0-2025 GCA_043824045.1 Bacillota bacterium | reverse complement strand
GAAAACCGCCTGATGATCATCGAGCTTTTGCAGGGCGGCGAGAAGTGCGCCTGTGAGCTGATCGAGTGCCTTTCCATGGGCCAGTCGACGCTTTCCTACCATATGAAGATCCTCTGCGAATCGGGGATCGTCCAAAACCGGCAGGAGGGCAAGTGGGCGCACTACCGGATCAGCGCGGAAGGCAGCGAGGCGGCCATCGCCTATCTGCGCACGCTGACCATGCCGCGCGAGTGTAAACCTTGCCGCAAGCCCGATTGCGCCTGCGGAGAAGAATAATATGCGGAATATCTGGGACTTTTTTCAAAATCAAATACTGGGCATGAAATGGCTCAACGGCCTGCTGGGAGACGCGCTGTCCGCTTTCGGGCTGGACACGGCAAACCGCTGGACGGGGAGCCTGCAGTTCTTCCTATACGACGTCATCAAAATCACGATCCTTTTATGCCTGCTCATCTTCCTCATCAGCTACATCCAAAGCTACTTTCCGCCGGAGCGCAGCAAAAAGATATTAGGCCGTTTCCATGGCGTTGGCGCGAACATCGTCGCGGCGCTGCTTGGCACGGTCACGCCGTTTTGCTCCTGCTCGTCCATCCCGCTGTTCATCGGCTTCACGTCCGCGGGGCTGCCTGTCGGCGTTACGTTCTCGTTCCTGATTTCTTCCCCGATGGTGGATCTGGGTTCGCTGCTTTTGCTGATGAGCATTTTCGGCGCGAATGTCGCGATTATCTATGTGGTCGTCGGGCTGATCGTTGCCGTAATCGGCGGCACCATCATCGAAAAACTCCATATGGAAAGATACGTGGAGAGCTTTATCCTCACCGCAGGCAGTGTGGATATCACTTCCCCCGATCTGACCCGGCGTGACCGCCTGCGATATGCCAAGGAGCAGATGCTCGCCACTTTCAAAAAGGTATTTCCCTACATCCTGATCGGCGTGGGCATCGGCGCGGTCATCCACAACTGGATTCCCGAAACATGGATCGTAGCGGTGCTTGGCAGCGACAATCCCTTCGGCGTGGTGCTGGCGACGCTGATCGGCGTGCCGATATATGCGGATATCTTCGGCACCATCCCGATTGCGGAGGCGCTGCTTCAAAAAGGCGCGCTGCTGGGTTCCATCCTCGCGTTTATGATGGCGGTCACCACGCTCTCGTTGCCGTCGATGATCATGCTTCGCAAAGCGGTCAAACCCAGACTGCTGGCGCTTTTCATCGCCATCTGCACCGTCGGGATCATCCTGGTCGGGTACCTGTTCAACTTCCTCGCGCCGTATATTCTGTAGGAGGTATCCCCTTATGGCCAAAGCATGGTATCCGGTCATCGACTATACCCTGTGTACCGAGTGCGGCAGCTGCATCGGCAAGTGCTCCCACGGCGTTTACAACAAGGCCAAAGCGCCTGTGCCGGTGGTTGATCAGCCAGAGGCATGCATCGGCCACTGCCACGGCTGCGGCAATCTATGCCCATCCGGCGCGATCACCTACCTTGGCGAGAATACCGGCTGGACGCCGCCCCACGGCCTTCCCACCGCCCAGGAAAACGGCTGCGGCTGCAGATCGGGTTGCGGCGAGGATATACCATGTGCTGATAGCACAAGTGGGTGTGCTTGCGGCGGTGACGTGTCAGCCGATAAGCTCGTCTCCATCGACTACCTGTACCTTGACCTCACGAGCTGCGACCGCTGTATCGGCACCGATCGGGTGCTGGACGAGGTGGTCGCGACCGTTACACCAACCCTCGAACTGGCGGGTTATCAGGTGAACTATCAGAAGATCGAAATGGCAACGGCGGAGATTGCCGCCCGCCATCAGTTCCTCTCCTCGCCCACCATCCGCGTGAACGGCAGGGATATTGCCGCTCGTGTGGCGGAGAACCACTGCGGGTGCTGCAGCGCCATCAGCGGCAGCGCTGTGGATTGCCGCGTATTCGAGTACGAAGGCGAAACCTATGATGTGCCTCCAAAGCAGATGCTGGCCGAGGGTATCCTTCGCGCGGTGTTTGGTGAAAATCCTGCGGCGGACGCGC
>JBDRTL010000085.1:0-2863 GCA_043824045.1 Bacillota bacterium | reverse complement strand
ATCGGAAGGCGCTTCGGCAAATGAAGCTCGCGGAGAAGTTCCGCCGCCCCGTGGTCTGCTTTATCGATACGTCGGGCGCGTACCCCGGCATCGGCGCGGAGGAGCGCGGGCAGGGGCTTGCCATCGCTGAAAACCTGATGGCGATGATGGGGCTCAAGGTGCCGATCATCTCCATATTGATCGGCGAGGGCGGCAGCGGCGGCGCGCTGGCGCTGGGCGTGGCGGACAGGGTATGGATGCTGGAAAATTCCGTGTATTCCGTCATCTCGCCCGAGGGCGCGGCCTCCATCGTATGGAAGGACGCGGGCAAGGCCGCGGAAGCCAGCGAAGCGCTGAAGCTGACCGCGCAGGATCTGCATGCGTTCGGCATCGTGGAGCGCGTGTTTTCCGAAGAAAACGGCGATTTTGAGAAAGTGTACCAAAACCTCCGCGCCGCGCTGATCGACGAACTGAAAACGCTGTCGGCGATGAAGAGCGCGGAACTCACCAAAGAACGATATCAGCGATTCCGTAAGATTGGAGGGAGCGATCTGTGATTGCAATCATGGTAGACAGCGCAGCGGGAATATCGCGTCAGGAGGCCGAGGAACTGGGCGCGTATTATGTGCCGATGACCTACACCTTCGGCCAGAAGCAGTATGCCGAGCGCTATTTGGGAGAAAACGGACGCTTCGAGCCCTTTATCAGCCGCGAGGATATGCAGCGCAAAACCAGCCAGGCATCGCTGAGCGCCTTCATCCGGGCCTATGAAAAGCAGATGGCCAAGGGCAGGCAGGTGCTTTGCATTACCATTTCGTCGCGCCTTTCGGGCACCTACGCCAACGCCGTGATGGCGGCGCAGGAAGTGAACGCCGACATGATCAGGGTGCTGGACAGCCGCAACTGCGCGGGCGGCATCTATTTCCTCGTCGTGCGCGCCAAGCAGCTCATCCGGGAAGGGAAGACCATCGACGAAATCCTCGAAACTTTAATCGAGGAGCGCAGCAAAATCCACAACGTGTTCACCGTCAACGATATGACGAACCTGCGTAATTCAGGCAGGCTGGGCGTGGTGCGCCAGAGCGTGAGCACGATTCTAAACCTGCGCCCGATCCTCTATCTGCAGCAGGGTTCCATCTATTCCGACGGCACCGCGCGCGGCAGCCAGGAACAGCTGAAAAAGCTTACGGAAATCGTCGATCCCGAGGCGAAGTACGTGGTCATCCACAGCCACACCGAAAACCCCTACCTCCCGCAGCTCGAGGCCATGCTCCGCGCCCGCTTGGGCGACCAGCTGGAACTCCGCACGGTCTGCCTCGGCCCTGTGCTCACCATCCATTTGGGTTTGACCTATCTGGGCGTGTGCTGGATGGACGGGCTGAGGATGGAGTGAGTGAGAACTCGGTTCCGCGGTATAACGGCCATGGAGTATCGAAAATATCAAAGGCATGCCCGATGGCATGTCTTATGAATCGCAGCGCATATGCTGGCCGCAGAGAATGATATAAGCAAAATCTGAGCGTTTGATTGCAGTTGACATCATCAGCGTTTCCGTATACCATAAATTACCAAAGGCAGCGAAAGAGATGTAGGCATCGTCGGTAGGGAAATCGTTGTATCGGTACCTGATACTCTGCGTTTCTTACCGATGCCGCTGCATGATAGGCATAACGCTGGGGAGAGCGAGAATCGAAAGAACGGTAACAGTTCATTTGGAGGCTATCTATCCGGTACGGAGCGGCATCAATTCATGGAAGATGTTGGGAACTGGATTTATCCGACAAGAGGAGCGATATGTTCAGTAAGATTCCATTCTATCTGTCGGTGTTGAAATATGGTTTGAAATGTAAAATCGCTTACCGAATGGGAGCGTTCCTGAGCACGGTCGGTGTTTTGATCCAATTCCTCGGCCGTATTATGGTGTGGGTCGCGTTATTGGCTTCCGGCGTTGCATTTGACACGACGCTGCAGGAAATGATTACGTTCATGATCATCAGCATGATGCTCAGCGAGATTGTCTCCAGTTCGGCTGGCTACACGATCACGAGACGTATCCGTGACGGTTCGATAGCGATCGATTTCGTTCGGCCAATCAATCTGAAAAGCTATCTATTCTTTAATGATATCGGGAATAATCTTTTCCTGGCGCTTGTCGTCTATCTGCCGGTTTACTTTGTGATTTCGCTTGGTTTCGGTTTTTTGCCGCCTGCCAGCCTTATGCATTTTTTTGCTTTTGTGATCACGGCTTGCCTGGGACTGATTATACAATTCTATTATAGTTATATTCTTGGACTGGCTTCGTTCTGGCTCATCAACAATCCGTTTAACAAGTGGCATTTCCGCAATGTGGAAACGCTGTTTGCCGGGCTTTTTATGCCGATCTGGATGTACCCGGGATGGCTGGCGTCCGTCACGGTATTCTTGCCGTTCCGCTATTTCACCTATGAGCCGATCACGTTCTATCTGGGCAGAGTATCCGTTGATAGCTTCTGGCACGTTTTTCTGATCCAGATGATGTGGTTATGCATTCTATACGTTGCCGAGAGACTGATATGGAGCAGGGCTTGCCGTAAGGTGATCGTGCAGGGAGGCTGATCTATGAGACGTTTGCCGGGAATTCTATGGATTTTCATGAAATCGCGGATCAAGGGCAGTTATGAATACCGCGCCGCTTTCTGGCTCGATACTCTCATCTTTATCCTTGGATATGGCACGCAGGCTGCGGTCATGGTCCTGCTTGTCACGCAGTTCGGATCCGTCAACGGATGGAAACCGTATGAAGTCATGCTGCTCTATACATATGTATTGTCATCTTATACGTTATGCAACGCGTTTTTCAGCGACCTTATGTGGAATCTGTCCGATAGCATACGGTTTGGAAATT
>JBDRTL010000084.1:0-2939 GCA_043824045.1 Bacillota bacterium | reverse complement strand
GCGTATTGCGGCCTCGCCCTGCGTTTCACTTGTGCGAGGCTACGCGCTTCATTGCCTTCGGCAATTTCAAGCGCTAGTCGGGCTGTGCCATCCCTATTCGGGATGGCAGTCGGCATCACTTACGCTACGAGTAAGCTCAGCCTCCTGCCGCCCTTGCTAACCACTCGGTTTGATTGTCGCAGGTTTCACTTTCGTTTACCTGCTCTTTCAAACCTCCCATTGAAAGTTTGCTTTCAGCTTCGCTGAAACAGCCTCAGGCAGTACGCTCGCCTTCAATGCCTCGCATCTCAGGCCTTTTGAACAGGCTAGGGGCATACCTTATAATCTTACCGTTAAGCCGCGGCGCGTTTGCCGCGGCTTTTTTGTGCCATGATATAATGCAGATGATGAAATCCGTTTACAGGTATGAAGAAAATTTGAAAATGGATGCAATAAAGCGTTTGCTTCTCCGTCTAGACAGTGTGAAAGGACTGAGGATGCTCCCATGAAGAAGGACGAACGAAGCCGGCTGTTCGAGTTCTTTGCTTGCGAAGGCGACAGGCTCAAGCGCTATGTGCACGCGAGGGTGCACCGCATCAGCGATATGGACGCCGAGGACATCGTACGCGAAGTGATGCTCAGCCTCGTCGGGCGCGCGGACAGCGGCGGCCCGGTGGAAAACGTCGCCGCCTACGCCTACCGCTCCGTCAGGAACAGGATCGCCGATTACCAACGGGAGCAATCCCGGACGGTTTCGCTGGACGGTTTCGGCGAGGAGGACTCCGCGTTTTCCTTAAAGGAAATCCTGGCCGACGACACGCAGGATATCCCCGCCGGCGTGGAACGCAAGGAACTGCTGCGCGCCCTGACGGCCGCCATCGACAGGCTGGACGGGAAACAGCGCGCCGTGCTCATCGCCACCGAGCAGCACGGGAAAAGCTTCCGGTAACTCTCCAAAGCCTGGCACGAACCGGTGGGTACGCTGCTTTCCCGAAAATCCAGAGCCGTCAAAACACTGCGGGACATACTCAAGGACCAAATCACAGATACCAAACATGAGGAGGAAATAGTATGACGTTTAAAACATTCTGGAACGAAGTTCCAAAGCCTGTACAGATTATCGTCTATACCGTACTCGGCGCGATCGCGGCGGTTGGGCTCGGGCTTCTGTTCGGCTGGATCGTCGTGTGGCTGTGGAACTGGCTGATGCCCCTGATCTTCGGCTTGCCGACCATCACATTCTGGCAGGGCGTCGGGCTGTTCATCCTGGCCAAAATCCTGTTCGGCGGGTTCAATTCGCACGGCGATTCATCTAAATCGTCCAAGAAGGACAAGGGCAAGTCGGAATGGTGTTTTGAGTGGAATTCCGAGAAGGGCAAGAAGAAGATGGAAAGCTGGAAACACTACGACGAGTGGTGGAAATCGGAAGGCAAAACCGCGTTTGAATCGTTCGCGGAAAAGGCGAACGGCGACACCGTGCCCGGCATGCCGGATGAAAACAAGGACAAAGAAGAGAATGAGGACGCGTAACCGCCACGCATTGGTCGATCAAAAGGGCTGCCTGCCGAGGCGGCCCTTCGCTTGTGTTTTATAGGCTATTGCGAAAAACGCAGCAGCACCTTTGCCAAATCGATGCAAAACCGCATGTCCTTAAGCCCCAGCGCGCCCCCGTAATACCGTTGACTGGCATTGGCCGCCGAAACGCGGGCGAGCAGGGTTTCCGCATCCGCCGCGACGGCAGAAGCGTCTGCCCTTTCCGATATGTTTCCAGCGATACCTTGCGCAGGCCGGGTTCATATTGCACGGGCTTCTCCCTCAATCTTCAGGGGCCTTCTCATATTCTCCCCACCGGAACTTCCTGTTTTGCAAAAGCACGTCAAGATCGCAGCGGAGGCACAGGCCGTTGTGGCAGCATAACAGAGCTTCGCCGCACTTTTCACACTTCCACCGGGCTTCCTGATCTTTCAGGAACGCTTCCATGCCTGTATCCCGAATGACGAGCAGGTTGTCGATCATGCTCATGTGGTATTTGGTGCGGTAACGCTTGTCAAGCCTCATTAAGCGCGCGCACGGAAAATCTCCGCACTCGAAGCAGAAGCGGACGAGTCCGTTGCCGACGGTTTCGCACTGGCCGCGCATATGGCGGCAATGCTCGCCGCGCGGTATGCAACCCGGGCAGTATTTTCGGTTGATGCCCCGTTTTTGCAAATCATGCCGCTGTGCCTGATATGCCCAGCACAGCGCGCAGTTCATCCCGCAGGGGGCGATGAGATCCGGATGGATCGGCTGGTTCATGCGGCTTCCTCCCTTGCTCAGCGTTTTTTGATCGGAATGCGCAGGATGGTTTTCATCTTCTCGGGCGCGGTTGTCTGCGGGTTGCTCAGGTAGATTTCGTGGTGCCTGCGCGTTTGAGTGAAATCCAGCGCAAACCCCCGCTGCTCCTGATACCGCTCCATGGCTTTCACCGTCGCGGGTTCGGTTGCGTACGGGCCGATGTGCATCGCCTGCACGCACAGGCCTTCCGCGATTCTTTCAAGCTTCGCAGGCCCTGTATCGAGTTCCGGCTTTTTCTTTTTTAGCTTTGCCCTGGCCGTTTCAAACATGTCCGCCGTAACGAAGGCGGGCTGCCGGATGACGAGCGTCCACACAAACTCGTCCTTCTGGGGGATGGTTCCGCTTTCGAGATACGCCCTGGGATCGGCAAAATCCCAGAAGCCTTCCGCCGGAGGCACCACATACTCGAAGTACCCCGTTTCCGTTTTGTTCATCCGCAGCGCGTAGGACAGGCCGTACAAAAGCTGTATCGCCTCTTTGAACGCGTCGCTGGTATTGGGGTCGCCCCTGCCGCTCGCCGTGATGAACAGCATCTCCGGCACATCCACGATGGCCGGTGCGGTTGCCGGCTGGTACAGGTCTTTTCGCTCTTTCTTGAAATCAAACGCCGCCATATGGAGTACCTC
>JBDRTL010000083.1:0-2654 GCA_043824045.1 Bacillota bacterium | reverse complement strand
AGCCGACCAACCATCTGGACCTCGCCGCGATCGAATGGCTGCAAAACTACCTGACCGAATACAAGGGCACGCTTTTGCTCATCAGCCACGACCGCTATTTTCTGGACCACGTATGCGGCACGATGGGGGAACTCCTCGGCGGACGCCTGTACAAATACACCGGCAACTACACCGAATACATGCGCAAGCGCACCGCGGATTTCGAGGCGCGGATCAAGGCGTTTCAACTGCAGCAAAAGGAAATCGAGCGCGAAAAGGCGATTATCGAGCGGTACCGGAGCTTCAACCGCGAAAAAAGCATCCGCGCCGCCGAATCCCGGCAGAAGCGCCTGGACAAGATCGAGCGGCTGGAACGCCCGCAGGAGGAGCGCAGCGTGCGGTTCTCCTTCGACGCGCGCCGCCGTATGGGCGACGACGCGCTGGAGGTAAAAAGCCTCAATAAGAAGTTCGAGGGCAAGACGATCTTTAAAAACGTCAGTTTCAAGCTGCGCGCGGGCGACCGGGTGGCGCTGCTGGGCTCCAACGGCGTGGGGAAGACTACGCTGTTTAAAATCCTGAACCGGAAAGAGACGCCCGACAGCGGCACTGTGCGCTTCGGCGTGAACGTGGACATCGGGTATTACGACCAGCACCAGCAGGACTTAAACGTCAGCAATACGGTTTTAAACGAGGTGAGGAACGCGTTCCCTTCGATGGAACAAACCCGCATACGATCCGCACTTGGGCTGTTCCTGTTTACGGGGGACGACGTGTTTGACAAGATCGCGTCGCTTTCCGGCGGCGAGCGCGGGCGCGTGGCGCTGACGAAGCTGATGCTCAGGAAGGATAACTTCCTTTTGCTGGACGAGCCGACCAATCATCTGGACATGGACAGCTGCGAGGTGCTGGAGGACGCGCTGGAAGACTTTCCGGGCGTGATCTTCGCCATCAGCCACGACCGCTATTTCGTCAACCGCTTTGCCGACCGCGTGATGGTGATGTCCAACGACGGGATCACCGAATATCCGGGCAATTTCGACGACTATCTGTCGAAGCGCGATCAGCCGATGGAGCCGGAAGCAGAGGACGAAGGCATGACGAAAACCGCGATCGAAAAAGACCGCAAAAAAGAACGCAGGCAAAGCGCGAACCTGCGTCAGCTGAAAACCGCCGTCAAGGAAGCCGAGGACGCGATTATGCAGAACGAACGGCATATGGCCGAACTGGAGGCGTCGATGGCTGACCCGGAAGTCTGCCGGAATCAGGAGAAATTAATCGAGCTGTCGCGTAAGTATCAGCAGGCGCAGGAACGGCTGCCCGCGCTGTACGAAGCGCTGGAGAAAGCGGAGGAGGAATTTGGCGCGGCGGACGTGCAGTAGGGCCGCCTTTCCGTCAGCCGATCAGGCCTTCGTAGAACGCGACGGCGCCCCGGATGTCGTCCTCGTTTGGCCTTCCCTTATTCATGCCGCCCATCAGTTTCAGCGGGCCGAAGGTATCCAGCCCCGCGCACCAGTAATAGCCGCGGGTGTCAAAACCCTTCTCCCGCAGCGTGTTGACAAAGCGCTCGTTGTATTTTTCGCCTTTGGGATCACCGCAGGTAAAAATGACAAAGGCTTTGCGGCCGTCCCCGGCGATGCCGTCGAGAACCTTGCGAACCATGCGGTGCAGTTTTCCGGCATACACGCCGGAAGCAAAGCCGATGAAATCATATGCTTCGGGCGTAAATGTGTCCTCGCCCGCATGGATTAAAGCGACCTCCGGATGCGCCCTTTGAATCGCGTCCAGGAGCCGTTTGGTATTCCTGTGATGGGGAGAACGATAGACGATCGCTGTTTTCGGCATGATAGTCGCTCCTTGCTGTGATCATGGTTGCCACCTCAAGCCGTTCGCGGCACGCGCGCCGTTTCCCTTCCGGCTTTACGCGGGTTTCATCCGGTTTTTTACACAATCGAAGGAGAGGAGCGTTTCCATGTCCGATCAAACGCCGTCCCGCAGCGCCGCCCAAGCGGTGGGGAACCAATTCATGTCTACGTTTCAAATGCTCCGCACGTTCGTGGACGTGTGCCCGCAGGCGGTATGGGAACCCCGCTTCTTCGGGTTTCCGTATCCCGTGTGGTATCAGGCGTACCATGCCGCGTACTTCATCGACTACTGGCTGCAGGATGATTACCGCGGCGAAAGGGCGCTGTGCATGACGTTCGACAGCCGCATTCCGCCTGAGTTCGAGCACGGGATTCCTCCCGATCTGAGCATTTCCAAGGCGGAGATGCAGGAATATATCACGTTGCTCCATGCGAAAGCCGCCCGCTTCTTCGATCGGCTGACCGACAGGATGCTGGGCACGGAGATTACAGAGAATACGATAAACCTCACCTATCTGGACGTGGTGTGCGGCCAGAACCGGCATGTGATGTACAATATCGGATACCTGAACGCCATCCTGCGCAGCCTGAACCTGGAGGAGGCCGACTGGTACTCCTACAACGAGGAATGCGAATAAATAACTGCAATGGCCTATGAAAACCAAATAATCAGGGTGCTTTTGTTCACAGAGACGGTATCTTTTCTTTGGGCAGCATCGGCCTGACCGTTTCCATTTCCGCCAGGCCAGCCTCAGTTTCCGCCAATACACCGTCCTGCAGAATATAGGGTATATAGCCCCTTTCTTTCGCGCC
>JBDRTL010000082.1:0-2062 GCA_043824045.1 Bacillota bacterium | reverse complement strand
GGCAGCGCGGCGATCAGCTCGTACTTGGTCTTTGTTACGCGCTCCATCGACTTGAACGTTTCCAGGTGCTGCGGGCCGACGGAGGTCAGGATACCGATCGTCGGCTTCACCAGGCGGCACATCTCCCGGATGTCGCCTACGTGCCGCGCCCCCATCTCGGCCACGAACACCTGATGGGACGGCAGGAGCCGTTCCCGTATCGTCCGCGCCACACCCATGGGCGTGTTGAAGCTCTGCGGCGTAATCAGCACGGGATACTTCTCCGCAAGGATCGTGCCGAGGATATGCTTTACGGAGGTCTTGCCGTAGCTGCCCGTTATGCCGATGCGGATCAGACCCTGCTGCAAAAGCAGCTTGCGGCGCGCGCTTTGAAAATAAACCTCGCTGATGGCCTTCTCGGGGCCATATGCCACAAAGCCGCAAACGGCAAGCAGCACCGGCAGCAGCACCGGCCAGACGGAGGCGACGATCACGTTGCCAAACGTGCCAGCCAGGTACGCAAATGCACACAATACAATCATTGAGATGCCATACAGCCGCTTGATACGTGCCGTATACACGAACGGTTTCTTCGGGTTTTTCACCGTCACGAGCCGCGCGATCCAATGCCCGGCCAAGCAGGCAAGCGTCAGAAAAGCAGCAGGAACGGCGACCCTGAGCGCGAGGCTTGGCAATACTTCATACAGCCACCGGAAAGCAGCAAGCAGGACAAGCGAAACGGCGGCCGCGTACACCCCCGGCGACCATGCCTGCACGGGGTTGCGTTTGACGGAGCGGAAATACCCCGGAAACTGGTAGCTCTCCAGCTGAAACAGGTGCACGATACCCCTTGCCGCGAACAGGGATACAAGCACGGGGATCAGGCCGGAAAAGCCGCGCAGGATTTCGTCCGTCATCCTTCATGCCCTCCCCAGAAAAAATGATTGACGATCATCAGAAAACGGGCGCTTTCTTCTAAAAAAGCGTAGTGCGATCCGCCGTCGAATACGATCAGGCCCGCGTCCCCGATCTCACGCTCCATCGTCTCTCCCATCCAAAGCGGCGTTTCCGTGTCCGCGCTCCCCCAGATCAACAGGGTCGGCGCGGCGATTTGTTTGAGCAGCGGGGTGAGGTCTTCTGAAATAACTTTTACAAACGTTGCGCGCATTTTCTCGCTTAATTTCGCGTAATCCTTCGATCCGTATTTTTGGATCAGCAGGTTTTGCACCCTTTGCATGGGGCGTTTCAAAAGCGGTATCCTCATGAAAAAGCGGGTGATCGCGCTCAGCCGCTTATATCGCGCGGTTCGCTTGTCTGCTTCTTTCGTTACGGGTTTTTTTACACCCGCGCCGCCTGTGATCACCAGCTTGTCCACCATCTGCGGATCATGCGCCGCCAGCCAGATTGCGACCCGGGCGCCGAACGAATGGGCAACGATATGGATTTTGCTAATCTGATGAACCTGTAAAAGCTGCTTCACCTGCTCCGCAAAGTCCCGCACAGCCCAGGATTCCAGCGGTTCCCCGCTTTGGCCGTGCGCCGGGAAATCCAGGCCGATAAGCGTTGCGCGGCCCTGCAGCGCATCCATCAGGCCGGTAAAAATGCCGAGGTCGCAGCCCCAGCCGTGCAAAAGTAAAACGGGCGTCTCACCGGATTTGTCGTTTTGTTTGATTTCGTAGTGGATTTGCAATCCGTTCACGTTCCGTACCAAGCCAACACCTCTGCACTCATCATTATTAGCCATTCTACATCAATTCATCAAAAAAGAAAAGCGAGCCTTGATTGCTGGCCGGCAGAGGCGCACTGCTGTCCGCAGCAGAGGCGCACTGCTGTCCGCTTGTATTGACACATTCTTCTTGAAGTGCTAGAATAATAAGGATTTGGTCAAAGGGTTCCGTTGTGAAATTTAACCAATTGGGGGTAAGAAACGTGAAAAAATGGACGTGCCTTCTGCTTGCTGCCATCTTCATCATATCCGCGGCAATGCCGGCGTTCGCGACCCAGCACGCCGACAATGATTACACCCTTCCGCTGGAAGGAACCGTTCTCCAGAATACGCCGGACCGCAATATCAAGCCCGAGA
>JBDRTL010000081.1:0-3128 GCA_043824045.1 Bacillota bacterium | reverse complement strand
TGACGCTGGGAGGCATGCAGATGTTCAGCCGGTAGTGGCGTCCGGAACTTTGCGTAAACGATACAACAATACTTCACCTTGGGTATTAAACCGCACCAGTATCCCCGATGTTCCGACACCGGAATGAGTCACTCCCTGCATCTTCCGATACCGCCAATGTCCGCGATAATATTTTCTCCCTCGATTCAAATGCTTTATTTTGGGCCTTCCTGCCGGCAAACACACATGGCCCGCATGCGTTCAAGCATTGTATTCGATACGGGTAGATATCCGACGTATTTACCGGATGCGACCTCACGAGGCACTCCATTACGGACCAGGAGCGCAACCCGCAAACCCTTCTTCTATAGGGATAAGGGGTACAATAAAAAAATAGAGGTTCATCCGATTTTGCGTACTTTCTGATTTGGAAAGGGATGTACCTACAGGATGACTCTCTCTCATTCACCTACAAAGCCTCAGAATGGATGCGAGAAAAGCATCGAATATTACCAGTTGAAAGCAGCGACACTTGCAGGAGAAGGCCAAGAGATATTCATGGCCTCAATCTTTGCATTTCATACGGGGGCAAAGCCGTTGTTCAGATTGCCGCAATCGAGATAGCGATAGATCCCCTGCTCGACATAAAGCCGATAGAAACCGTATTGCTTGGAAAAATGCTTATCATAGATCCCAACAAAGGTTTCAAAATAATCCTCTACACAGCGGTAGTAATCCGAAGACGGCGGGTTTCAGGGACGATAAACGGCGGCAGGAGCGGACATGATTTCTCTCCTTTGAGAAAATCAGACTGCCCATAATGGAACGTACATTCTATTTGTCAAGAAGGATCTAAACTGTGTCGTCGGTCAGCTCCTCATAGAGTCTACAGCCGATGTGAGGCCATAGTCGATGAAATCGGGTTTGTATTCGCGCCCCTGCGGAGGTCTCGGCCGCAAGGGGGCGAGCATGGCGACGAGCACTGGGGCGGAAAGGTTGTGTTCCGCGGCGTGGTGTATAAGAGAAGGTTCTCGGAGGCCGGGTCCTTTTACCAGCGCCGGCGGCCGGCGCTACAGGCTGCCGGGATCCTCATTCAAGCGGCCGGATCGAGTGGCGGCAACGGGCCGGTTATGCTATTAGCCCTGCGAACGCACCGCGCCGGCCGCGATGCTGTTCTGCACCAGCAGGAAAAACTCGTGCTCCGGCAACGGCTTGCTGAAATAGAATCCCTGCACCTCGTCACATTCGTGGGCGCGCAGGAAGCTTAACTGCTCCCCGGTCTCGGCCCCTTCGGCGATGACTTTGAGTTTCAGGCCGTGCGCCATCGCGATGATCGCCTGCGTGATCGCGGCATCATCGCCATCCAGCGGCAGGCCCTTGATGAACGAGCGGTCGATTTTCACTCTGTCTATCGGGAAGCGCTTGAGATAACTCAACGACGAATAGCCGGCGCCGAAGTCATCAATCGAAATACTTATTCCCATGGCTTTCAGTTTGTTCAGCAGTTCTATCGCATGCTCCGGATCGTGCATCACCATGCTCTCGGTGATCTCGAGTTCCAGGAAAGCCGCATCCAGTCCGGTCTCGTTCAGCACCCTTGTCACATCCTGCAACAGGTTTTCGTAAGTGAACTGGCGCGCCGACAGGTTCACCGAGATGCATAGCGGCGGCATCCCCTGTTCCTGCCAGGACTTGTTGCGGGCGCAGGCGGTCCTCAGCACCCATTCGCCGATCGGGACGATCAGGCCGGTTTCCTCCGCCAGCGGGATGAACTGCATGGGCGGGATCAGTCCCTTGGTTGGGTGCTGCCAGCGCACCAGCGCTTCCATGCCGATGATGCGTCCGCTGCGGATATCGACCTTGGGCTGGTAATGGAGCACGAACTCGTTACGCTCCAAGGCGCCGCGCAGGTCGGATTCCATCGCCAGGCGTTCCAGAGTATGGATGTTCATCTGCGCCGAGTAGAACTGAAAGTTGTTCCTGCCCAGTTCCTTGGCGCGGTACATCGCGACGTCCGAGTTCTTCAGCAGGCTCTGCAGGTCCTCGCTATCGGCAGGATAAGTGCTGATTCCGATGCTTGCGGTGAGATGAAATTCCTGTGTGTCGAGGGCGAACGGCCGGGCGACGGTGGCGAGGATTTTCTGCGCCACCTCGGCGCAGTGCATCGACTGCGGTATTCCCTCGAGCAGCACCACGAACTCGTCCCCGCTGAGACGGCCGACGGTATCGGTTTCGCGCAGGCATCCGCGCAGCCGTTCCGCGACTTCCTTGAGCACGCTGTCTCCGGCTTCGTGGCCGAGCGTGTCGTTGATATTCTTGAAGCGGTCGAGGTCGATGAACAGGACCGCCAATTGCATGCCGTTCCGCCGCGCCTGGGCGAGTGCGTGGCTGAGGCGCTGACTGAACATGCTACGGTTGGCCAACCCGGTGAGCTCGTCATAATGCGCGAGATGACGGATGCGCTCCTCGGCCTGCTTGCGCGCGATGAACAGGCCGATCTGGCTGCCGATCGCGCGCGTGCTCTGCAACAGCGCTTCGTCGGGCGGACGGCTGGCGAGGCTGAAAAACTCCAAGACGCCGAGGATGTCATTGCCGGACCGGATCGGAAACGCAAAAGCCCCGTGCAACCCCGCCTTTGCCGCGAGTGGAGCGCGCCGGAATCTCGTGTCTAAAGTCACATCGTTAACCCATACGGGCTCGCCGCTGCTCCACGCGCGCGTGCACAGTCCGCCCGACATATGCAGTGGGTGCCTGAACCGGCGGTTGCTCTCCGCAAACTCCATGATTTCGGGGGACGGAACACTCCAGATCTCTTCACACGCCATCTCCTGCCCGTGCGCGTCCTCGATCCAGTAAGAACCGCAGGCGCAGCCGAAGGCTTCGCCTATGATTTGGATGATTTTCGACATGATTCCGCTCGATCGATCGGCTTCGGACAACAAACGGGTCACGGCGTGTTCCAGCGTCAGCTGCTGTTCCGCCTGTTTGCGCTCGGTGATATCGACGATGGTGCCGATCAACATCTTATGCGGTGCACCGCATAAGATGTTTAATGCGGAGTGTATTGTTATGCGGAGAGGAGTATCTCAGAAGACGACGATAACGCAGATGTTTCAATAAAGTAGGATCGTCTTGCAACTCTATCTACT
>JBDRTL010000080.1:0-2999 GCA_043824045.1 Bacillota bacterium | reverse complement strand
CTCCACCATATCCACATACTCGTTTTTAAGCGCGTCGTAGCCATAGCCTTTCTTCCCGCTGGTCTTGATCTTTTCCACGATCACGCTGCCATCGACGCCGGCGTTCTCGGCAATCTGGCGCAGCGGCTCTTCCAGCGTGCGCAGGATGATATCCACACCGGTCCTGGCGTCGCCGTCAAACTTGTCAAGCACGCCCCTCACGTCGTCGAGTACGTTGATCAGCGCGATTCCGCCGCCGGGCACGATGCCCTCCTCGACTGCCGCGCGGGTCGCTGCCAGGGCGTCTTCGATGCGGAGCTTGCGCTCCTTCATCTCCACTTCGGTGGCCGCGCCGACCGAGATTACCGCCACGCCGCCGGCCAGCTTGGCCAGGCGTTCCTGCAGCTTCTCGCGGTCGTAATCGCTGGTGGTGTCCTCAATCTGTTTGCGGATGGAGGCCACGCGCGCGTTGATATCCTGCTTCGCGCCCGCGCCTTCGATGATGGTGGTGTTTTCCTTGTCCACCTTCACCTGGCGGGCCTGGCCCAGCATATCCATGGTGGCTTCCTTCAGCTGCAAACCGAGCTCCTCGGTCACTACCTGGCCGCCGGTCAGGATGGCGATATCCCGCAGCATTTCCTTGCGGCGGTCGCCAAAGCCGGGCGCCTTGACCGCGACGCAGGTAAACGTACCGCGCAGCTTGTTAAGCACCAGCGTCGCCAGCGCTTCGCCTTCGATATCCTCGGCGATGATCAGCATCTTTTTTCCCGCCTGCACAACCTGCTCCAGCACCGGTAGAATTTCCTGAATGTTGGAAATCTTCTTGTCGGTAATCAGGATCATGGGGTTATCGAGCACCGCTTCCATCTTATCGGGATCGGTGACCATGTAGGCGCTGGCATAACCGCGGTCAAACTGCATGCCTTCCACGGTGGTCATCTCGGTTTTCATGGTCTTGGATTCTTCCACGGTGATGACGCCGTCCTTGCCGACTACGTCCATCGCATCGGAAATCAACTGGCCGATGGTCTCGTCCGTTGCCGCAATGCTGGCGACCTGCGCAATTTCCTGCTTGGAGGAGATCGGCTTGCTGAGGTTGCGTAAGGCTTCCACAGCCTTGTTCACAGCGGCTTCCAGACCATGCTTCAGAATCATGGGATTTGCGCCGGCGGCCAGATTGCGCAGGCCTTCGCGCACGATCGCCTGCGCCAAAAGCGTAGCGGTGGTCGTGCCGTCGCCTGCGACGTCGTTGGTCTTGGTGGCGACTTCCTTCACCAGCTGCGCGCCCATGTTTTCAAAGGCGTCCTCCAGCTCGATCTCCTTGGCGATGGTTACGCCGTCGTTGGTGATCAGCGGAGAGCCGTATTTTTTATCGAGCACCACGTTGCGGCCCTTGGGGCCCAGCGTAATTTTCACGGTATTGGCCAAAGCGTCCACGCCCCTCTGCAGCGAGCGGCGGGCCTCCTCACCATATCTTATCTGTTTTGCCATTTCAGCATTCCTCCTGTTTTTTCTTTTCCGCGTTATTCCACGGTCGCCAGAATATCGCTCTGGCGTACGATAATGATCTCTTCATTGTCCAGCTTCACTTCGGTACCGGCATACTTGGAATAGATCACTTTCTGTCCGGGTTCAACGATCATTTTGACTTCCTTGCCGTCCACCATCCCGCCCGGACCCACGGCGATGACCTCAGCCATCTGGGGCTTTTCTTTAGCGGAACCGGTTAAGAGAATACCGCTTTTTGTGGTTTCCTCCGTCTCGAGGTTCTTGATGACGACGCGGTCGCCCAAGGGTTTTACTTTCATGATAGTACCTCCCTATCTCATCATAGTTTCGGTCGTTGTTAGCACTCAACTTGAACGAGTGCTAACAGCACTGTTAGTGTACGCCTTTTCCGCGCATTTCGCAACTGTTAATTAAATCAAAATTATTCCCCTGTTTTTGTGCATGCTGAACAAGTTTGTATGGGCACGGACCGGGGCTTTTTTTCCATGTTACAATGCAATGGATAAGCGCGTTTGCGCCGCGCTGCTGACCGCAAGGAGATGAATGATTTGACCCTGCAGAACGGATGGGTAACCGCGCTGATTCACTGGTACGAGAAAGCCAAACGCGATTTGCCGTGGCGGCGCACCCGCGATCCCTACGCCGTATGGATTTCCGAGATCATGCTCCAGCAGACGCGCGTGGAGGCGGTCATCGGGTATTACAACCGCTTTTTACTTCCCTTCCCTACCGTGCATGCGCTGGCGGACGCGCCGGAGGAAGCCGTGCTGAAGGCCTGGGAGGGCCTGGGGTATTACAGCCGCGCGCGGAACATGCACAAAGCCGCAAAGATCGTCTCCGGTTCGATGCATGGCGCGTTCCCAAATACCAGTGAGAAAATCCGGAAACTGCCGGGTATCGGCAACTATACCGCTGGGGCGATCGCAAGCATCGCGTTCGGCGAGGCTGTGCCCGCCGTCGACGGAAACGTAAAGCGCGTCGCCTCCCGGCTGTTCGGCATCCGCGAGAACATCGACCGGCCGTCCGTCATCCGTGATATCCGCGCCGCGCTGACACAGGCCATCCCCGAAGGGCAGGCCTCCGCGTTCAACCAGGCGCTGATGGAACTGGGCGCGACGGTGTGCATCCCGCGCGCGCCGCGCTGCAAAGCCTGCCCCGTGCGGCATTTCTGCGACGCCCGCGCCGCGGGCGACGCGGACAGCCTGCCGGTAATCGAGCCCAAGAAGCCGCCGGTAACGGTGAACGTCGCGGTATGCCTGCTGACGTACGGGAAGGCAATCCTTTTGTTTAAACGCGGGGAACGGCTGCTGCGCGGTTTGTATGTGTTCGGGCTCACGGAAGGCGTAACCGAAGCGAGCGACGCGCGGGAATACTGGACTGAGCACGGCCTGCGAACGCGCTTTGTTTCGGATATGGGAACGGCGCGACACGTGTTCACCCACCGCGTTTGGGACATGACCATCCTGCATTTTCAGCTTTTGGAAAAGCCAAGCGCCGCGTTTTTACGGGCT
>JBDRTL010000079.1:0-3376 GCA_043824045.1 Bacillota bacterium | reverse complement strand
CGCGAACGGTTTGACGTTGCCGTGGCCCGTGCCGTGGCCTCGCTGCCCGTGCTGATGGAACTGCTGCTGCCGTTTGTGCAAATCGGGGGCAAGTGCGTCTGCTTCAAGGGGCCGTCGGTCGCGTTGGAACTGGCCGCCGGCAAAGCGGCGGCGGAGACGCTGGGCGGCGGCAGGCCGGAGGTGCTTGCGATGAATGTTGCGTATCTGCCGCAGCAGCGGCACTGCCTGGTCTTAAGCGAAAAACGGCGCCGTACGCCCGACCCATATCCCCGCAAGGCGGGCACGCCCGCAAAGAACCCGTTAAGCGGGCAATAAGGAGAAAAAACCAATGAAACAAACGCTGGAACGCATGCGCAAACAGGGATTTGAGGTTGTCGAGCTGGATACGGCGCGGCAGGCGAAGGAGTATCTGCTTGCAAATATTCCAAGCAGCGCTTCCGTCGGGGTCGCCGGAACGGTTTCGGTGCGCGAAACCGGCGTGCTTCCCGCGCTGATCGAAAAGGGCTGCGTAGTCTACTCCCACTGGGATGTGAAGCCCGAGGACGCGCCGGCCACCCGTCAAAAAGCCCATCGGGCGGACGTCTATCTGACCTCCGCGAACGCCCTGTCCAAACACGGCGGGCTGGTGCTGATCGACGGGACGGGCAACCGCGTCGCCGCGGTCGCGCACGGCCCCGGGCAGGTTTATTTCGTTGTGAGTCATTCCAAATGGGTGGACGGCGGATACGGCGCGGCGGTCGCCCGGATCAAGAAGGTTGCCTGCCCGCTGAACGCGCGCAGGCTGCGCCTGCATACGCCCTGCGGCAACACGGGCGTATGCGATCCCGGCGCGTGCGGGGAGGACTGCATGTGCCGCGAAACGCTCGTGCTGGACCGCGTGCCGCGCGGGCGGAAGATGACCATGCTTTTTATCAGGGAGAAGCTTGGCTATTGAGCACAGGTTGTGCTACAATAAAACAGGAAGCGCGGGGTTGGACGGTCTGCCGCCCGCGGCGGAAAGGCGGAACAGGAACGTGACACGCGCACAGCGTTTGATTGAACTCAAGGGGCTTTCGGCTGAGGAAGCCGCGATCGTCTCCAAACCCTCGAATATTTTCTATATGTCCGGCTATACGGGCGAGGGCTTCGCGCTGATTGCGCAAAAGGTGCGGGCGATTATCACGGACTTTCGGTATATAGAGCAAGCCGCGCAGGAAGCGCGGGGGTTTCAGGTGCTTGCGGTGGAAGGCCCGGCCACCCATCTGCAAATCGCCTTTGAAGCCTGCAGGCGCGAAGGCGTGCGGACCGTTTACTATGAGGACGATGAGTTCACCGTGCGCGCCTGGCGGAAAGCAACCGGCATTTTTATGGGCATGGAGCTTAAATCCCTGGGCAACGGGATGGAGCAGCTCCGCCGGATCAAGGACGCGGACGAATTAGGCCGCATCGAGCGCGCCTGCAAAATCTCCTGCGGGACCTTTGACCGCATCCTGCCGCTGATTAAAGAAGGCATGACGGAGCGGGAGCTCGCGCGCCTCATCGAGTTTGACATGCGAAACCATGGCGCGGACAAGATAAGCTTCGACGTGATCGCCGCCGCGGGCTTAAGCGGCTCCAAGCCGCACGCCGTGCCGTCGGGCTACCGCATCCGCAGGGGCGATATGATCACGATGGATTTCGGCGCGAAGGTCCGGGGATATTGCGCCGATATGACCCGCACGGTGGCGCTTGGCGAGCCGGGCGCCGAAATGCGCAAGGTTTACGGCGTTGTGCTCAGGGCGCAGGAGATGTCGCAGGCGGCGGTGAAAGCCGGCGCGGCGTGCGCCGCGGTGGACGCGGTGGCGCGCGACTATATTTATGCGCAGGGTTATGAAGGCCGTTTCGGGCACGGGCTCGGGCACAGCCTGGGTATCGACATCCATGAGGAACCGCGGCTGAGCATGCTGTCCAAGGACGTTTTGGAAGAAAACCAGCTGATCACCGTGGAACCGGGCGTCTATCTGCCGGGGATCGGCGGCGTGCGCATTGAAAACACGGTGATCGTCACAAAAGACGGATGCCGTTCGCTCATCACACCGACGAAAGAGCTTATCATTTTATGAAGGCAAGAAAAGATCGGAGGAAATACACATGATTACGGCGGGAGAATTCAGGAAGGGCGTTACGATCGAATGGGACGGCGGTGTGTGGACCATCGTTGATTTTCAGCATGTGAAACCGGGCAAGGGCGCAGCATTTGTCCGTACCAAGATCAAAAATATCATGACCGGGGCGGTGGTGGAGCGCAGCTTCAACCCGACTGACAAAATGCCCCGCGCCATCGTGGAAACCAAGGATATGCAGTATGTGTATAACGACGGCGACCTGTACTACTTCATGGATCTGGAGACTTATGAGCAGATACCGCTCAACCGCGATCAGGTGGAGGACTCGATCCCGTATGTCAAGGAAGGCAGCAACGTAAGCATGCGGTTCTTCAAGGGTTCGCCCTTCAACGTTTCGCCGCCGAACTTCGTGGAGCTGGAAGTGACCGATACCGAGCCTGGTTTCAAGGGCGACACGGCAAGCAACACCTACAAGCCCGCGACGCTGGAAACGGGGTACACACTGCAGGTGCCGCTGTTCATCAACATAGGGGACCGCATCCGCGTGGATACCCGCGTGGGTGAATATATGGAGCGTTGCTGATTTACACCCGCGTGATTTCAGCGGGGAAAGGGGGAGCTTATGAAACCGATCACGGATCGTACGTCTTACCTCCGGGGGCTGGCGGAAGGCTTGAACATCGATAAGGAGAAGGCCGAAAACAAGCTGCTGCTGGAGATGCTCGCCGTCATGGAGGACATGGCCGCGAAAGTGCAGGAGCTGGACAGCGACCTGGACGAACTGGATGAATACGTGGCGTCCATGGAAAGCGATTTAAGCGACGTCGAGGATTTGCTGTTTGCCGACGGCGACGAAGGTGACGAGGACGACGAGGACGACGACATGGAGGAGCTCGACGAGGACGAGGATGTCGACGTCAACTGCCCGCACTGCGGCAAGGATTTTGTCGTCAAAGCGGGCGACATCAATTTCGACGACGACGTGCTGTGCCCGGCCTGCGGCAAGAATATCCTGGACTCGGACGATAAACAGGAGTAACGTACCCAAGCCTGCGCGCGCTTCCGGCGCGAGTCGTGGAGGTACATTTGCTTCGGCGTATCGTCCGGTAAACGCATAACAAATTCGGCCGCTGCGAAGGCGGCCTTTCTGTTGCGGCGGATGCGGGTATCCCGCGCTCGGCGGCGGGCAGATCCCGCTGCATGCGATGCAGTTGCACGGATATGACCAGATGCAATAAAAAAAGTGTTGACAGCATCGTAATCTTACGATATACTCGACTCGAAAAGAGGTG
>JBDRTL010000078.1:0-4070 GCA_043824045.1 Bacillota bacterium | reverse complement strand
CGAGTTTAACGTAAGCGAGCAGATTCGCACCTGTGTGCTGCTGCTGCAGAAGAAATGGGAGCAGAAGGAGCTCGAGATTGACTTTGACGCGTACGAGTACCGCTGCACCGGCAATGAGGAACTCCTAAAGCAGGTGTGGATCAACCTGTTGGACAACGCCGTGAAGTTCGCGCCCGAAAAAAGCCGCGTGAAGGTCGGCGTACTGGAAAAGCCCGAGGGGATATCGGTCTGCGTCGCAAGCATGGGCAAGGAAATCGACGCGCAGACGCGCAAGCGGATATTCGAGAAGTTCTACCAGGGCGATTCCTCCCACGCCACCGAGGGCACGGGCCTGGGCCTCGCGATCGTGGAAAAGATCGTGCACCTGCACAAGGGAACGATAGCGGTTTTCTACGAGGACGGCTACAACGTGTTCACCATAACCCTGCCAAACCCCCGCCCGGCGGCCGAGCCAAAGAAAGAGTGATATCCGCCGATCAGGTACTCCGTTATCTGATCAGCCAACAGCCTGTTCAGAAAGCCCATACTGCGGCGTCAGCTGCGGGTTGGGTTTTATGGGTGGGTTGTCTTGTTTATCTTTCGTTTAGATTTCCGTTATAAACTCAGCACATTCACACGAAGGGAAGGGTACTGTATGCTGAGTATTTTTATGCATCTGCGGCGCAGGGAATGGGCGCTGGTACTTTTCAGTATCGGGTTCATCTGTGCGCAGGTGTGGCTGGATTTGAAGCTCCCCGATTACATGCGGGAGATCACCGGCCTTGTCCAAACCTCCACGGATTCGCTGCGCGAGATATGGATTGCGGGCGGAAAAATGCTGCTGTGCGCGCTGGGCAGCGTGGCGACGGCGGTCGTCGTTGGCTATTTTGCCGCGCGGATCGCCGCCAGCGTCTCGTTTCGGATGCGCGCCAGCCTGTACGGCAAGGTGGAGGCGTTTTCCATGGAGGAGATCAACCGTTTTTCCACCTCCAGCCTCATCACCCGTTCCACCAACGACATCACCCAGGTGCAGATGATCATCGCCATGGGCTTGCAGGTATTGATCCGCGCGCCGATCATGGCGGCCTGGGCGATCGTCAAGATCGCGGGCAAGAACCTGAACTGGTCGCTGACCACAGGCGGCGCGGTGCTTACGATGCTTACGCTGGTCACGGTGCTGGTGATCTTCGCGTTGCCGAAGTTTAAAATCATCCAGTCCCTGACCGATAAATTAAACAGCGCCACCCGTGAAAACCTGACCGGCGTGCGCGTGGTGCGCGCCTACAACGCCGAAGGGTACCAGGAGGAGAAATTCGGCAAGGCGAACGATAAACTGACCGGAACCAACCTGTACGTCAGCCGCCTGATGGCCCTCATGATGCCGGTCATGACGATTGTGATGAACGGGCTGATGCTGTCCATTTACTGGATCGGCGCGTATCTCATCAACAGTGCGGGATTGCAGGCGCGCATCACGCTGTTCTCGGATATGGTGGTGTACATCGCCTATGCGATGCAGGTTGTGATGGCGTTTATGATGCTGGTGATGATCTTCATCATGCTGCCGCGCGCCACCGTTTCCGCGCGACGCATCAACGAGGTCTTAAACACCCGGACGCGCATCAAGGACGGCGACAAAAGCCCGCCCTCGTGGGGTACGGGGCAGGTGGAGTTCCGCGACGTGAGCTTTAAATACCCGCAGGCGGATGAATATGTGCTTAAAAACGTATCCTTCACCGCGAACGCGGGCGAAACCGTGGCGTTCATCGGCTCCACTGGCAGCGGCAAATCCACGCTCATCAACCTGATCCCCCGCTTTTACGACGTCACCGAAGGCCGGATTTTATTGGACGGCCAGGATATCCGCGATTACCGGCAGGAAGACCTGCACAACAAGATCGGCTACGTGCCGCAGCGCGCGGTGCTCTTCTCGGGCACGGTCGCTTCCAACATCGCCTTTGGCGAGAGCGCCGGAGATCCGCCGGATGAAGACGACATCAAAGCCGCCGCCGGTATCGCGCAGGCGTCGGAATTTATCGACAAGCTTGAGGGCGGCTACGAGGCGCACGTATCGCAGGGCGGCACCAACCTGTCCGGCGGGCAGAAGCAGCGCGTCGCCATCGCCCGGGCCATTGCCCGCGAGGCGGAGATCATGATTTTTGACGAATCGTTTTCGGCGCTGGATTATAAAACCGACCGCGAGCTGCGCAGGCAGCTCAAGGAGCAGACCATCGGCTCCACCACCTTCATCGTCACCCAGCGCATCGGCACCATCCGCCACGCGGACAAGATCATCGTGCTGGATCAGGGGCAGGTCGTGGGCATCGGCACACACGAATCGCTTCTCAAAGACTGCCAGGTCTATCAGGAAATTGCGTCTTCGCAGCTTTCCAAGGAGGAATTGAATTATGCTTAGCGGACCGATGGGGCGCAGGCCGCACGGCGGCGCGCTGACCAAAGAAAAATATGCCTTTTCCGCCACCTGGGGCAAGCTGATCCGCTATTGCAGGGCGTATTGGCTGCCGATCCTCATCGCGCTTGCGGGCGCCGTAGGCGGCACGGTGTTCACCATTTTGGGGCCGGATCGCATCAGCGAACTGACGGACGTCATCATCCGCGGGATGCTGGGCAAGATCGACCTGGACCAAGTCACGGCCATCGCCATGACGCTGGTCGTCTACTACGGCTCGGGTTCGGTGCTGCAGTATATCCAGGGCTTTATCATGGCCACGGTCACCCAGCGCATCACCCGGGGCATGCGGACGGATATCTCGCGCAAGATCAACCGCCTGCCGCTGAAATACTTCGATACCACCAGCTTTGGCGACATCCTCTCGCGCGTCACCAACGATATCGACACGCTCGGGCAAACCCTGAACCAGTCCATCGGCGGCCTCGTATCGGCGCTTACGCTTCTGGTCGGCTCCACCGTGATGATGCTGATCACCGACTGGCGGCTGGCGCTTACGGCCATCGGCGCGTCGCTGGTCGGCTTTGCGCTGATGTCGTTTATCCTCATGCGCTCGCAGAAGTACTTTACCCAGCAGCAGCAGTTGCTCGGCCAGATCAACGGCCACGTGGAAGAGGTGTACGCGGGCCACAACGTGGTGAAGGTCTATAACGCCGAAGCCTCGCTGAACAAGACGTTTGAGGGCCTGAACAAAAAGCTGTTCGACACTGCGTGGAAGTCGCAGTTCATGTCCGGCATCATGATGCCGCTGATGCACTTTATCGGAAACCTCGGCTATGTGGCCGTGTGCGTGGTCGGCGCGGTGATGGCGATGAGCGGCAGCATCACCTTCGGGGTGATCGTCGCGTTCATGATCTACATCCGCCTGTTCACCCAGCCGCTGGCGCAGATCGCCCAGTCCTTTACAAGCCTCCAGGCGACTGCCGCCGCAAGCTTCCGCTTCTTTGAGTTTTTAGAGGAAGAGGAGATGCCCGCCGAGAGCGAAAAGCGCCTGTCGATGGAAAACGTGAAGGGCGATATCGAGTTTCGCGACGTGCGTTTCGGCTATGACAAAGGCAAGCCCATCATCCACGGCTTCTCCGCCAGCGTGAAGGCCGGGCAGAAGATCGCAATCGTCGGCCCCACGGGCGCGGGCAAGACCACCATGGTCAACCTCCTGATGCGCTTTTACGACGTGGACAGCGGTGAAATTTTGGTGGACGGCGTACCGCTTTCCGCCCTCCCGCGCGAGAAGGTGCGCGAGCTGTTCTGCATGGTGCTGCAGGACACCTGGATGTTCGAGGGCACCATCCGCGACAACATCGCCTACAACAAGCCCGGCGTGACCGACGAGGAGATCGTAAGCGTGTGCAAGTCCATCGGCGCGCACCACTTCATCGCCACCCTGTCCGATGGATACAATACGGTGCTCAGCGAGGAGGCCAACATCTCCGCCGGGCAGCGCCAGCTTTTAACCATCGCGCGCGCCGTGATTAAAAATGCGCCGATGCTGATTTTGGACGAGGCCACGAGTTCCGTGGACACACGCACCGAGGTGCTCATCCAGGACGCGATGGATAAGCTCATGGCCGGGCGCACGTCCATCGTCATCGCGCACCGGCTGTCCACCATCCGCAACGCC
>JBDRTL010000077.1:0-3161 GCA_043824045.1 Bacillota bacterium | reverse complement strand
CTCCCTCCGAACCGTCAGACAGCAGCTCTTCCCTTTGATGTTAATCACTGTGCAATAGTGCAAATCCCTATCCAGAATTGCCGAGGCTATCGTGACATATGCTATAGATTTCAATAAAACTGTTCCACGTAAGCCAAGCGCTTACGTGGGCAATAATTATCCTTTCCAGTTACCGCCAAGCGCTTCAATCGTCTGCCGCCAAATTATACCGTTCACGGTCAATCGCTTGTCGCCTTGTAAGGCGCGAATGGCCAGCATCGTTTTATGCCCGAATCTGCCATTAGCGCCGTTCTTGCCGCACCCGTATCCGCTTGGATTTATACGGCCTGCTTCCGGTGTATCCTCGATATGTTCCCCGGCCTTTACGTCGGTTTCACGCCGGAAGGATGCGCCTGTTTGGATTGTGTTTGGCTGCGGAGCGCGCGCTCATGGCTGGGGCGATTTCCGGCTCCAGTACGCGGCGAACGCGTCAAGGCTGCGGATGGCGGAACGGATGTCGCTGAACACGGGCAGGCCGTTTTCCTCCAGATAGCGCACCAGCGCCTGGTAGTGCCTGCCTGCGTTGACGGATACCACCACGGGCTTTTGTGTTTTGCGAAACGCGCTCACCAGCAGCGGCCCGATCGCGTCTTCGTCCAGGTAGTTCCCCTCCACGGTCTTGAGCGAATCGACATGCGGCACGATGCCCACGAAAAGGCAATCCACGTTCGGGTCCAGAAGAACCGCCTCGATGAAGCGGGCGTAGAGCGGGTCGTCGGTCATGGGGGTCAGGTCCAGAAATGACGTTTCCACGTTGACCAGCCCGTGCGTGTTGAGAGCTTTAAGCGTCTCCACCGTTTCGGGCGCGAGGGCGGCGGGCGTAAGCTCGTTTAGGATATCCGCGCCCATGGTGGCCTCCAGCCCCGCGTTGACAACACCCGCCACGCGGCAGCCGCGCGCCCGGTGGCGCGAGAGCACCGCGAAGGCCTTGGTATAGTTGTAGAAATCGTCCAGTTCCTCGGTCAGGATGCATCCGCTCTGCAGGCATGCCGCGCGGAACACCTCGTAGCTGCCGCTCATCGCCGCCGTGTGCGAAGCGGCGGCCTTCGCGCCCGCTTCGGTGCGGCCGGATTTGTAGACGATTACGGGCTTATGCGCCTGGCACAGGAGGCTGTAAAACTGCCTGCCCTCGCCCGCGCCCAAGCCCTCGGCGTAAATGGCGATCACATCGATCTTTTTGTCCTGGTCGAAGTACGCTGTCAGGTCGGGGATGTTCACATCCACCTTGTTGCCGAAGCTTACGATGGTGCGGAAAATGGCCGTTTGCTGGTTGCGCTCAACGCAGGTGATGCTCATCGCGCCGCTTTGGGATAAAAGCACCGCGTTGCTGCGCTCGCTCAGCGGGATGGACAGGCGGGCTTCCTCGATAAACAGCGTATTCACGCCGCGCTGGCCTTCGCGCGGAGCGGCAAACACGCCCATGCAATTGGGGCCGATCACGCGCACGCCGGGCTTGCGCACACGGGCGATCTCGCGCGCGAACTGGCGGTAGTCCATATCCGCCGGTATGCCGGAGATGAGAATGACGCTCTTGCCCGGGGGTACCGATTCCACGAACGGGATGGAGTACTGCCCGGGCGCGGCATAGACCAGCAGGTCATACGGCGCATCGATCTCGTCGATGCAGCGGTACAGCGGGAACGTGCGCCCGCCGATCACCGTTTCACCGCCCTTGGGGTTGACGCACAGGATATCGGTGCGGCCAAGGTCCATCAGCAGGTTTACGATGTTGCGCGCCATGCTGTACTTGCCCGGATCGGTCGAAACGCCCGTGACCACCACGCCCTTTGGTTCGAAGAAGAGCTTGAGGCCCTGTTGATTGGGCTGGACGCCCGCGTCGCCGCAATCCGCGGCTGGCACGAACTCGGCGTAGCCGTCCACCGCCACAAATCGCCCGTCCTTTGAAAACACGATGGGGTTTAGGTCCAGCGCCTTGATATAGAAAGCCGGGCAGGGGCGCGTGAACAGGGAATACTGCAATCCGAGCTCGGACAGCCGGGTGACCGCAAGGGCGATCTGGGCAAGGCGCTCGGGATGCCCCATGTCGCGGTACTTGTGGCGGATGTTGAGGCGGTCCAGCAGGTTTTTCGCGTCGTCCAGCGTGATGGGCGCGATCAAAAGGTTTGCCGGGTCGTAGTACTTGGCGAAGAACTCCGCGTCGTCGCCGCCCTTGGAAAGCGTGACCACCGTGCCAAAAGAGGAATCCTCCTGAAAGCCGACCATGATCTCATCGCCGATGGCCTGCGTGAAGTGGATAAACTCAATGAGCAGAAAGCCGTCGATGCGGGGTTTTTCCCCGTCGGCGAAGTGGGAAAGCACATCCTTTCGCATGTGGCTGAGCACATACCGGATGAAAAGGGGGTCGGCGATGCTCACCTTTTTCACGCCGCCGTAGCGCTGGTTGTGCGCAAGATCGCGCGATACCACCTTCACCATGATATCCTTGCCGCCGAAGGGCGCGATCAGCGCGTCGGTCACCTGTTCGGCGCCCGTTACATACCGATATACGGGAGTCTGCAGCCCCACAAGTTTTAAAAGCTCATACACCTCGTGCTCGTAGAGCGTATGGCGGCCGTCCGCGTACGCCGCTTGGAGCAGCGCGTCCACCTGATCCAAAATCTGCTTGTCCATGCCTGATCTCCCTCGTCTGTGGCGGTTGGGCAGCCTATGCCCGCCGCATAATGGAAAAACCCCCGCACAACACTCCGGCGCGCGGTGCGCAATGCGACACAGGAATTGGGTTTTTCGGGATGTGCCTATGATACCATGAAAAGGGCGGAAATGAAAAGAGGCGGCACACCGTCGCGGCCTTTGGCGGGCAAAGGCGAACGCGATTCAGGAGAGAACCGTATGACGGAAGCCGCCGCGGAGCCGGATATCCGTGATTGAAAATGAAGCCGTATGATGCTAGAATGAATTATCATAACCACCGCCTCAAAACGGACAATGATGGTATGCGAAAACCGCCTGCATGGGGAATTGTTGCCGGTACACGCATTGCCGCGCTCAGGCACGAATTTGTAAAGCGGGTTGCCCCCGTAACGGGAAGGCTGCGCCGGTTGCGATGGAACCGCTTCCTTCCGCTGAAGGAGAAAGGCTGAACCTGTGAAATACGGTAAAAC
>JBDRTL010000076.1:0-4257 GCA_043824045.1 Bacillota bacterium | reverse complement strand
TAATGGGGAAAACCTACGAACCGAAGGTTCGAACAGCTATCGGCGGATTCTGACGGCCTTCGAACGCGTTGACAATCCCTCGCAGTTGGCTTATGATAAACAGCGATTGGCAATCGCGTTTTAAAAGAAAGGGAGGCGGAGGAATGGCTTCGGTCACCGTCAATGAGGATCTGTGCAAGGGCTGCGGGCTGTGCGTGGACGCCTGCCCGAAAAAAATAATGACGCTGGACAGTTCGCATATCAACCAAAAAGGATACCACACCGCGCAATGCTCCGCGCCGGCGGAGTGCATCGGCTGCGCGTTTTGCGCCATGATGTGCCCGGACGTGGCCATCGTCGTGGAGAAATGATCACGGCATGCGCCGGGAAGGAATGAACGCATGAAAAAACTCATGAAGGGCAATGAGGCGATCGCCGAGGCCGCCGTCCGGGCCGGATGCCGGTTTTTCTTCGGCTATCCCATTACCCCGCAGAACGAAATCCCCGAATATAGGTCCCGGCGGCTGCCGGAGGTCGGCGGCTGCTTTCTGCAGGCCGAAAGCGAAGTATCCGCGATCAACATGGTGTACGGCGCGGGCGGCGCGGGCGCGCGCGTGATGACCAGCTCGTCAAGCCCCGGCATCAGCTTAAAACAGGAAGGCATCAGCTATCTCGTGGGCGCGGAAGTGCCCTGCGTGATCGTCAACATCATGCGCTGCGGGCCGGGGCTTGGCGGCATTCAGCCCGCCCAGAGCGACTATTACCAGGCCACGCGCGGCGGCGGGCACGGCGATTACCGCACCTGCGTGCTTGCACCCGCAAGCGTCCAGGAAGCCGTGGACCTGACGCAGGCCGCGTTTGACATTGCCGACCGTTACCGTAACCCCGTGATGATCCTGGGCGACGGGATGATCGGGCAGATGATGGAGCCCGTGGAGATGGGCGGGGACTACCGGCCCGCCGCCGACCTTGCCGAAAAGATTTGGGCGGCGGACGGGCATATCCCCACGCCCGGGCGTCCGCGCAGCATTATCAACAGCCTGTATATCGACCCTAAGGTGCTGGAGCGGCACTGCGAGCGCCTGGAATCCAAGTATAAGAAAATCTCCGAGAGCGAATGCCGCTGGCAGGAGGAGATGCTGTCGGACGCCGAGGTTGTGATCGTCGCCTACGGCACCACCAGCCGCATCGCCAAAAGCGCGATCCGCAAATGCCGCGAGCAGGGCTACAAGGTCGGGCTTTTACGCCCGGTCACGCTGTGGCCCTTCCCCACGGAGGCTATCCGCAAAACGCTGCGCACGGCCAAGCATTATCTGGCCGTGGAGATGAGCGCAGGGCAGATGGTGGACGACGTTCGCCTGGCCGTGAACGGCGAGCGCCCCGTGCACTTCTACGGGCGGATGGGCGGCATGGTACCGACCGTCAGCGAAGTGATCGAACAGGTGAAGAAGTACGCCGCGCCGCATGCGAAAAGCCCCCGCGAGATTGAGCTGGATACCGTAATCAACGACAAGTTCCAGTCCGTGACGGACGCCGTGAAGCAGATCCTCAAACGGGCCGGGAAACGAATCGACGAAACCGTAAAACGCAAATCCAGGAACGAGCCGAGCGTATCGGCGGAACCAAAGGCGAAGGAGGCAGCGAAAATGTTTGATGAACACTCTTTTGACGAGATTGAGGCGAAATTCAAAACCGCGCTCAACAAAATGAAGCAAAAGCTTAAGGAAGCCAGCGACAGGATCAGCGAGACGTCCTCCGGGGAGATGGAGCAGAAAGTGCGGGAAGCTGCCGAAACGATGGCGCAGCGGATTAAGGAAGCCGCCCTGAAGATGGAGCGCAAGCTGGAGGAAGTCGGCGTGAAACCCGATTCCCAGCTTGACGAAATCGAGGAAGATTTAAACATCGCCGCCGAGGAGATGGACCACGCGTTTGAAACCACCGCGGATGCGGTGGAGGATGCGGCGGAAGAGGCCACAGACGCGGCGGAAGAAGCGCACGCTTCGGACGACTGGAAAACAAAGCTCGACGCCGCGGGCAAAAAGCTGGATGAAAATCTAAACACAGCCGGCAAAAAGCTCGACGAGACGCTCGACGCCATGGGCAGGAAGCTCGACGCCATCACGATGGACGACGTAGAGGAGAAACTGAAGTCCGCCGCCAAAGCGGTGGAAGACAAGCTCAACGACGCGGGCAAGAAGATCGACGAATACCTGAGCAACCCCGACACGCAGCGCAAGGCGGATGAAGCGGGACGCCAGATCAACGATTTCTTCGACCGCACGGGGAAATCCATCGCTTCCGGCATCGACAGCTTTATGAAATCCGTCACCCGCGCCGCGGATAACGTGAAGCGCGACTGGGACGAAGCGCACCGCAAGTCCGATGATCCTAAGGACAAGGGGGACGAATAAGTTGGCCGTCGTCTTTGATAAGCCCAAACTTCTGACCGAAAAGCCGTTCCACTACTGCCCCGGCTGCACCCACGGCATCATTCACCGGCTGGTGGCGGAAGCGCTTGTTGAACTCGGCATCGGCGAAACGGCCATCGGCGTCGCGCCGGTGGGCTGCGCGGTGTTTGCGTACGATTATTTCAACTGCGATATGATGGAAGCCTCGCACGGCCGCGCGCCCGCCGTGGCGACGGGCATCAAGCGCGTCTGCCCCGACAAGGCGGTATTCACCTATCAGGGCGACGGCGATCTGGCCTCCATCGGCACCGCCGAGATCGTGCACGCGGCGACCCGCGGCGAGAACATCACCGCGATTTTCGTCAACAACGCCATCTATGGCATGACCGGCGGCCAGATGGCGCCCACCACCCTGCCCGGCCAGGTGACCACCACCAGCCCCAGCGGGCGGGATGTAAAGCATTGCGGCTATCCCGTTCCCATGAGCGAGATGCTTGCTACGCTCACCGGAGCGGCGTACATCGAGCGCGTGAGCGTGCATGACGTCAAGCACGTCAAGGCCGCCAAGGCCGCGATTAAGAGAGCTTTTGCGCTGCAGATGGAAAACAGGGGTTTTACGATGGTGGAAGTTCTGTCCACCTGCCCGACCAACTGGGGCCTGTCGCCCAAGGAATCGCTTACGTGGCTTGCGGACAATATGATACCCGCCTTTCCGCTGGGCGTGTTTAAGGAGGGCGGCCGGTGATGGAAAGACGGTTCTTGATCGCGGGCTTCGGAGGGCAGGGCGTGCTCCTGATCGGGCAGCTGATCGCCAAATCCGCGATGCTGGAAGGCAAGGAAGTAAGCTGGATGCCCAGCTACGGCCCCGAGATGCGCGGTGGCGAGGCCAACTGCGCCGTGGTCGTCAGCGACGAGGCAATCGGATCGCCGCTGGTGAGCGAACCGCAGATTCTGGTGGCGATGAACCAGCCGAGCCTGCGCAAATTCATGCCAAGGATGCCCGAGGGCGGGCTGCTGTTGTACAATTCCTCGCTGATCGAGGACACCAACCTGCGCCAGGACGTGAAGGTGATCGCCGTGCCGTGCAACACGATCGCCGATTCGCTGCAGATGCCCCGCGTGGCCAATATGGTGATACTCGGCGCGCTGCAGGCGGCCACGAAGGCGTTTTCCGCCGACAGCCTCTTTAAGGTGCTGGCCGAATGGCTCGGCGATAAAAAGGCGCACCTGCTGGATATCAACAAACAGGCGCTGGGCATGGGCCGCGCGCTGGTCAAGTAACGAATATTCCCAATCACAGCTGTCGGGGAATACCACCTTAACCATGAAACCCAATGGCCGCGTGATGCGCAGCCATTGGGTTTATCACATTGAGAATTCTGTTCTTACTTTATGCCCGCTTCCCCAGGAGATATGCCCCGAGCAGCCCGCTGACGGGGAACAGCGCGGGCGGGACGATGAGTTGGTCGATATGGTGAAGCACCGCGGGCGACTGCACGTAGCCGTTCAGGAGTTCCCGCGTCTTCTGGCGGATCAGCGGAAAGAGCGCTTGCCGCTCCATCACGCCGCCGCCCAGAATGATGCGCCGCGGGCTTAAGGTGAGGATCAGATTCACGCACATCTGCGCCAGATAATAAGCCTCGATCGCAAAGGCGGGGTGATCGTCGGGAAGGTTTTTGGCGTCGCTGCCCGCGCGCGCGCCGATGGCGGGCCCGGCCGCCAGCCCTTCGCCGCAGCCGTCGTGGTAGGGGCACACGCCCCGTGGATTGGGATCGTCGGGGTGCGGACGCAAAAGCATATGCCCGATCTCAGGGTGCAAAAGCCCGTGCACCAGGTTGCCGCCGGATAGCACGCCGCCGCCGATGCCCGT
>JBDRTL010000075.1:0-2334 GCA_043824045.1 Bacillota bacterium | reverse complement strand
TAGATCTCCATAAACTCCCGAAACTCCCTCAGTATCCCCACCCCGTCCGGGTAGTGCGCGGCGAACTGGGGAATGGCGTGGCTGGGGAAGGAATTGCCCTCGATAAAGCAGGGGCCGGAGTTTGTAATCGCCACGTCCCAGGCGATGAAGCGCATCTGCGGCACCTTCCGGGCGGCGAGTAGGCACATGTCCACCGCCTCTTTGAAATACGGCACGGTAAAGCCGATGATCGGCGTGCCCGTGATCGGGTGCTTTTCGTAGGTGTTGCCCGCCTTGTCCGCGCCGACGGTCAAAAGCTTGCCGGTTGTGAGATCCACGCGCGCGGCCATGCCGCCGCAGTCCACGTTGTCCATCACGGCGCCCACGCCGATGCGCACAAACGCGTACACCACGCCCTGCTTTTTCTCGCCCAGCAGCGTGGCGATGCGGACGGTGTTCACCGAGGTCGGGCACATCGCCATCATGGCATCGTGCTGAATCAGTCGTTCTTCCAGAATGCCGGTTTTATTGTCCAGCAGTTCCCTGCGGAACTCCTTCTCGCGGCCCTTGAAATCGGCCTCGGTATACCGCGCGATGCCGACGCCCGAGGAGCCGTCCAGCGGCTTGGCGATGATATCGGGGTTCTTTTTCAAAAACGCCTTGAGCTCGTCCGGCATCGTGTCGGCGCTGAACTTCATCCAGTCGCGCTTGATATCTTCCCAAAACAGCGCGTTAAACGCCGCCTTGTCGTCAAACAGATGCCAGTAGGCCTTGTCGTTCATGCGCTTAACGATCGTATTGCTGATGCCGCGGGTGATCACGGTTTTCTTCTGCGCGTCCGTCAGGCGGTACATCTCGGCGATCTTGTAGTCCATGTAGCCCGCGTTGAACTTGAGCGCGCAGCGCAGCATGTCCGCCTTTAGCCACAGGCGGCTCTTGCCGCTGCGTGCCGCCAGATCATCCATGGTTTTATGCAGCCGCTTGAAATCGATGCGCACAACGCGCTTCAGAAAAAACGTCAGTCTGCTCATTGCGTACCCCTATACGTTAAACCGGATCAGCGTCACGTCGCCGTCCTTCATCACGTAATCCCTGCCCTCGCTGCGCACAAGGCCCTTTTCCTTGCACGCGGCCATGCTGCCCTGCGCGATCAGCTGATCGTAGCCCACGACCTCCGCGCGGATGAACCCGCGCTCAAAATCCGTGTGAATCTTCCCCGCGGCCTGCGGCGCTTTGGTGCCGTTTTTAATCGTCCACGCGCGGCATTCGTCCTCGCCGACGGTGAAAAACGAGATCAGCCCCAGCAGCCGGTAGCTGGCGCGGATCAGGCGGTCCAGCCCGCTTTCGCCGATGCCAAGCTCCGTGAGAAACGCCTGCTTCTCCTCCGCGTCCATCTGGCCGATCTCCTCCTCGATGCGCGCGGAGATGACGAACACTTCAGCACCTTCGGCTTCGGCGATTTTTTCCACGTTCTGCACCAGCGGCAATTCTTCGGCTTTCTTGCCGATATCAGCCTCGCCGATGTTGGCGGCGTAGATGATCGGCTTGTCCGTCAACAGGAACCAGCCGCCGAGCACCGCCTTTTCCGCCTCGTCCGCCGCGAAGGTGCGCGCGGGTCGGTTTGATTCCAGATGCCGGGTCAGCCGCCTGCCGAGTTCGGCTTCGGCGGCGTATTTTTTATCGCCGGTCTTGATCAGCTTTTCGGCCTTATCGGTGCGTTTCTCTACGGTTTCCAGATCGGCGAAGATCAGCTCCAGGTTGATCTCCTCAATGTCGCGCGCCGAATCCACCGAGCCGTCCACGTGGACGACGTTTTCGTCTTCAAAGCAGCGCACCACGTGCACGATGGCGTCCACCTCGCGGATGTGGGAAAGGAACTTGTTGCCCAAGCCCTCGCCTCGGCTCGCGCCCTTCACCAGCCCCGCGATATCCACGAACGTCACGGCCGCGGGCACGCGGCTTCTGGGCTTGAACATCGCCATCAGCACGTCGAGCCGCTTGTCGGGCACGGGCACGATGCCGGTGTTGGGCTCGATAGTGCAAAACGGATAGTTCGCCGCCTGCGCGCCCGCCTTGGTGATGGCGTTGAACAGCGTCGATTTCCCCACGTTTGGCAGCCCCACGATTCCCAGCCTCATGCCGACACTTCCTTTCGCTATCGACTTGAAATTATACCGGATTGACCCGCATTTTGCAATCTGTTGTCCCGATGGATGGGAAGAGAAACCCACATGGCAACAGCATGCAGAATCAAGTTAGGATAAAGCCGACGTAAGACCTTGTGCGATAACGAGCAGAATTTTCCTTAGATTGCGCCCGCGCCACCTGAAGTAGTAGCAGCGCTACGTCAAGGGT
>JBDRTL010000074.1:0-4042 GCA_043824045.1 Bacillota bacterium | reverse complement strand
CAGCGTTTTTCCAGTTTACGTACATGGGCATCCCCATCATCTACTACGGCGACGAGCTGGGCATGGAAGGCTGCGCCGATCCGGACAACCGCCGCCCGATGCGCTGGGATCGGGTGGATGGCAACGAAACCCGCGCGCACTTTCAAAAGCTGGCAAAGCTGCGGGCGGAAAACGGCGCGCTGAAGGCCGGCGCGTTCCGTACGTGGAAGGCTTTGAAAAACGGCCTGTACGCCTATGAGCGCTATACGGGCAGCCAGCGCCTGCTGTGCGTATTGAACACGGGCGGGAAACCCGTGAAAACCCTCCTGCCCCTGCCGCCCGCGCTGCGGGACAAACACGGGCTCACCGATCTTTATACGCAAAAAACACTGCCCGTTACGGAAGGCAGCGTATTGGTATCGCCGGGCGCGTTCGAGGGAATGATTTTACAATAAGCCGCCCATCGAGTTCGTCAGGCTCGTCAGCGTGCGGATGACGCTGCCCATCATCGCGCCCCCGATCCCCGCGATCAGGGCGATTTTCGTCAGTTCCGAAAGGCATACCAGCGACGATAGCGCAAGCACCGTCCGCTCGGGCCTGAGGCTGGCAAGCTGCGCGGCCATGGTGCATAAAAGCACGTAGCTGAACACCTGCCCGAGCAATAACGAAAGCAGCGAGAGATACGGCGTGATCAGGCTGAACGCCGAGGCCAGCACAAGCGCCAGAAGGTTCGGCAGCGTAATAATCGCCGTAAACCCGGACAGCAGCGGAAACGAAAACCGCACCTGCCGCATCACGCGCAGATAGACCATCGTGACCGCCGCAGGCATCACGGCGGCGATCAACTGGCATACGGCAGCGATGCCGCCCACGGGCACGGCCACCTTCCCCGCCAGATAGGCGATCCCCTGGTTTAAACTTGCCGCGGTGCCCGCCAGCTGCAGGCCCGTGACGCCGCTCATCACCGCAAACATAGCGCCGAGCGCGCCTTTGACCAGAATCGTCCCCGCGAGAAACGCGAGGATCAACGATAAGGTGAGTAAAATAACGCACGTGTAGCGGTCCTCCCTGCGGATCATGCCCTGCAGGGTACCCGTCGGGTTCGAAAACACACCCCTGACGACCTGCGGCAGATCGGACAAAGCTTTGGAAAACGCGCCGCCGGGGTTGAAGCTGTCCCGCGGTTTCCCTTGCCGGGCTGCCGGCTGGTTTTGCGAAAGGCCCGTAAACCGCTGCTGCCGGTAGGTATGAAACGCGGGCGTGGCGTACCGCCTGGGCTGCTCTGCCGGTTCATCCGCCGCTTGCCCGTGTTCCCTGCCGGCGGGCGGTAATGCGGGCCGGTAGTCGGTTTTTGGGTATTGGCGGTGGGAGCGGAAGTCCTCCTGCGCCTGCGCGCTGTCCACCAGCGCGCCGCAGATGGGGCAGCGCTGCACGCCCGGGGGGATGATGCTGCCACAATGGGTGCACCTCATGGCTTCGCTCCCGTCAGCCGGTTGATCTCCGCGATATACAGGTCGTTGATGTCGCGCTTCTCGCTGAGCAGGCGTTCTCTCTTTGCCTGCCCCAGCCCGGTCAGATTCGGCATGGCAAGCAATACAAGCGCCTTCTCCGCCGCTTCCGCATAGCGATTCTGCCCGTGAAAGCAATACAGCAAATCAAACCGCTCGCTCTGCTCCCGTGTGGAGCCCGAGCGGATTTCATTCACATACAGGGCGTGCGTGCCAAGCACCGCTGCTTCGCTGGCCATGGTCGCGCCTTCGCTGTACACGAGTTTGGCAAAGGCAAGCACGTGATGCACCAGATGGTAGGGGGTCTTCAGGCGGCAGGGTTCCAGCGCGCCGGAGAGCGGCTTTTCGCTGCTCACCCACACGCGCACGCCCGCGGCCTCCAGACGCTTGATCAGCTTGAGCTTCTCCTGCTCGTTCAGGCCCCGCTTACCCACGTCGTGGCTTGCGTTCCACGCCACGAAGCGAAGGAGCACGTAGGGCTCGTCGGGGTTGAAGCCCGCTTCCCTGAGCACGCCGCGGCTGGGCGTGAACACGCTCGGGTGCAGGTAAAACAGCTCCTTGTACGTGTCCACGCGCTCCTGCGCCTTGCCCAGATCGGTTAAAAACATGCGGGGCGTGAGTATTTTCGTGCTCAGCCGTTTGCATATGCGCAAACTGAACTTGGAGACCTCCGTGTCCTCGTAAATCAGGTGCGGCCTGCGGGTCATCCAGGCCGCAATCGCCATCATCGGGGACGCGCGCCCGATCAGGATATCGGGCTTGAAGCGGATGGCGTGCAGCGTGTGGTTTATACACATGCGAAAAAAAAGCCAGCCCTTTTCCGCGACGTTTTTGCCCGTTCCCTTCGCGCACAGCACATAGGGGATGCCATATCCCTCCAGCAGCAGCGCGGCGCCGTCCTTATCGATGGCGAGCACCCGCACCTCATCCCCGCGCGCCTGCAAATGCCTGATGATATGGTGAAACTGGTGTACCCACGCGGGATGCTGGATGGAGATCATGACCTTCATGCGCACGTTCCTTCCGTCTTGCGGTTTTTATACGGCCGTTACTCCTTTGGCTCCCTGCCGTTGTACTCCAGCTTCTTCACACGGTATAAAAGCTCCTCGTTGATCTTGCGGTTGGCGGCCACGGCGTCGGCAAGGATGCCGAACACCCCGATCAAAAACCCGATGACCATCAGCGTCACGCCCAGCAGCAGCGACTGCACGTGGCCGTTGCCGCTGCCCGAAAAGAAAAACACCAGAAAGCGGATCATCACGGCCAGGCCGCCAAGCAGCATGATCAAACTCGTGATGCCGAACACCTTCAGCGGCTTCACCTGCGCGTAGGTGCGGATGATGGTCGCGCCCGACCGCTGGATGTAGCTGCCCGTGGACTTGAACAGCCGCGATTCACGGAGCTTTCCGTTGGTGCGCACGGGCACGTTTTCCATCGCGATCTTCTGCCGTCCCGCGAGAATGATGGTTTCCAAAGTATACGAATAATCGCTGAGCACGATCAGCCGCATCGCCGCGTCGCGCGTATAGGCGCGAAAACCGCTGGTGGTATCGCGCACGTCGGCGTTGGCCGCCCTGCGCACCACGCCGCTGCCGATCTTCTGCAGCCGTTTTTTAAGCGGGGAGAAATGCTTGACGGTGTCGGTTTCCCTGTCCCCCACCACGAAATCCGCCTTGCCCTTAAGGATCGGCGCGATCAGCTTTTCGATGTCCTGCCCGCAGTACTGGTTGTCGCCGTCGGTATTGACGATGATGTCCGCATGAAGCCGCAGGCAGGCGTCGATGCCCGCCATAAAGCTTTTGGCAAGCCCCGCGTTCTTCTTGTGCCGCACAATGTGATTCACGCCGATTTCCCGGGCGACTTCCACGGTGCGGTCATTGCTTCCGTCGTCGATAATCAGCACCTCGATCACGTCGACCCCATCGATCCGCTTGGGCAGGTCTGCGTAGGTGAGCGGCAGGGTTTTTTCCTCGTTAAAGCAGGGAATCTGTATGATCAGCTTCATCGGATTGGCTCCTTTTTGCGATAGGTTTCGCCGGGTATTATAGCGCGATCGGTTCTGATTTGCGAATCGCCAGCGCACACACGGCAAGCAGCAACGGCGCGGCGAAGTAGACGGGCATGGCGTAGCGGAAATAGCCGTTCACGGGCGAGAGCAGGCAGCCCGCAAGCGTGAGCAATACCGGCAGCATACAGATCAGCATGCGCCACCGCCTGCGCGACAGCGCCACGGCCAGCGAAAACAGCGCGATCCATCCATACAGCCCCGGCGCGGCGAGAATGCGGAACGGCGCGTACATGAGCAACCTTTTCAGCACCGTTTTCATACTTTCTGCGCGCGGGTTGACCGTAAAGGGAAACGCTTTTTCGATAGCCGTGGCCGTTCCCTCCCTGCCCAGCAGGAAGGCGGGCTTGATGGCGGACACGAAGCCGGGCGACAGGCTGGCGACGCAGGTGAAAGACGGCATGATCGAATCGGTTGTCTCATAAAGGAATTCATCCAATGTCGAAGAAAGAAGAGAGCCCGATGGGGTTTGAAGCGGCGCTCAAGCGGC
>JBDRTL010000073.1:0-2358 GCA_043824045.1 Bacillota bacterium | reverse complement strand
TAACCATTCAGGCGCTGGGCTGGCGCAGCGGCGGCCGGTATCTCCCCCAGCAGGACGACATCGCCTCCGTCGCCTTCTGGTATCAGGACACCCCCGCGCCCGCCCTGCCCGCGCTGCCCGACTGCGACCAAATGGAAATCGTTTAGGAGAGTGTTTTCAACATGCTTGCACGGCTGGAACAGCTGAAAAAACAAACGGACGGGCAGTACTGGGCGCAGCGCATATTGCATGAGCTGACCTATCTTTCCAACCTGTTGGGCGAGGATGATGCGCTCGGCGCATCTCTCACGCGCCTGGAAGCGCAGCACGCGCAGACCGGCGCGATCGTCAAACAATCCGTGCTGGCGGAGGAAGGCGCGCTTGCGCGCTTTGGCGCGCAGGCCAAAAGCCTGACGCTCACCTGCGCCGCGCACGCGCACATCGACATGAACTGGATGTGGTCCATGCCCGAGACCGTGGGCGTGGTGATCGACACGTTCCAGACGATGCTTGACCTGATGGACGCATACCCCGCCTTTACGTTCACGCAGTCGCAGGCGTCCACCTACGAGATCGTCGAGAAGTTCGCGCCGTCGCTGCTGGAACCGATCAAAAAGCGTGTGGAGGAAGGCCGCTGGGAGGTCGCCGCCACGCATTGGGTGGAGCCGGACAAAAACATGATCTCCGCTGAATCCATGGCGCGGCACCTGCTCTACACCAAAAGATACCTTTCTCACCTGCTGGACGTCGACCCCGCGGGACTCGATCTCGATTTCGAGCCCGACGGCTTCGGCCATCCCCCCGGCGTGCCCGAAGTGCTCAGCCACGCGGGTGTCAAATACATGTACCACTGCCGCGGCAACGAGGACGAGGAAATATACCGCTGGCGCGCGCCGTCCGGGGCGGAGGTGCTCGCCTACCGCGAGCCCAACTGGTATAACAATGTTATCGAGTACGGCATGACGGCGTTCCTGCCCGCGTTTTGCAGGCGCAACCACGTGAGCGCTGCGCTCAAGGTCTACGGCGTGGGCGATCACGGCGGCGGGCCCACGCGGCGCGATATCGAACGTTTGACCGAAATGCAGTCCTGGCCGCTGCTACCCTCGGTCCGCTTCGGGCGCGTGGACGAATACTTCCACGCGATTGAAAAAAGCCGGGATCAGTTCCCCGTGGTCGAGCGCGAGCTCAACTTCGTGTTCACGGGCTGCTACACCTCGCAGTCGCGCATCAAGCGCGGCAACCGCACGGGCGAGGATCACCTCTACGACGCGGAGGCGCTGCATTCCATGGCGCGGCTCGCGGGCTGCGAGCCAAAGCCAGCGGCGGATTTCACCAGAGCGTGGAAAAACGTGCTCTTCAACCATTTCCACGATATCCTGCCCGGTTCCGGCCTGCGCGACACGCGGGAGTACGCGCTTGGCCTCTATCAGGAGGCGGACAGCGCCGCGGCCGGCGGCATGAACCGCGCGATGCAGGCGATCGCGGGCGCGGTGGATACCACGGCGCTCGGCATGCCCGCGGATACGGCGGAGAGCGTCTCCGAAGGCGCGGGCGCGGGGCACGGCGCGGTGAAGGGCGCGAAGCTTGAGTACGACGGGTTCACCACTTACTCGAATGTCAGCGATGTCTCCCGCGGCGTCGGCGACGTGCGCGCGTTCGTGGTGTTCAACACCACGCAGTATGCCCGCAAAGACCGCGTGCGGCTTACCCTGTGGGACTGGGAGCTGCCGATGCTCCAAACCTCGGTTTATTCCGCCGACCTCAAAGAACTGCCGTTCGATATCCTCGAGAGCGACCAGCGGTATTGGGCGCACCGGTACGCCGCGATCGCGTTTGACGCGGAGGTTCCGGCGTTCGGGTACACGACAGTCTACGTCGCAAAGGCGAAAGGCGAACGCCCCGCACCGTATCAGGAAAACACGCGCGTGCAGCATCTGAACAAAGGCAATCCCGTGCTCGAAAACGAGCGGGTCCGCGCGGAGTTCGACCGCTGCAGCCTGACGCTGCTCTCGTTTACGGATAAGCGCACCGGCCGGGAGCTGTTGAGCGCGCCCGCCCGCTTCCGCCTGGTGGAGGAGGAAAACGCGGGGTTTTTCTCGGCGTGGGATATCGGCCGCTACGGCAGGGTGTGCGACATCCACGGCGAAAACTTCGTGCGGCTTCGGGAACTGAAAACAGAGCAGGCGTTTGACCGCCTGGCTTACGAGCTTTCCTTTAACCGTTCCACGCTGCTTGCGCGCCTCACGCTGTGCGCGGATACTCTGCGGTTTTCCCTGGAGCTTGACTGGCGTGAGGAAAGCGGGGAAAACAAGCCCGTGCCGCAGTTGCAGCTGTACGTGCCCTACGCGTACAAGGCCGATTGCATCCGCTGCGACGCGG
>JBDRTL010000072.1:0-2409 GCA_043824045.1 Bacillota bacterium | reverse complement strand
GCGCCGCGCCGACCGCTTGTCCAAACTGTGCGATGGTATGCTCAGGGTCATCCCTCAAGTCTTTCATCAACGGCGTGAACGCAAGATCGCTGTCGCCCGATACGAATTGCGTCGACAGCCTCCTGTTTACGCCTTCCTGCATGAGCTCAGAGCACCGCTGATGCTTCACAAACCGGCCGAGCAATACGCGCAGCTTCGTTTTTTGACGCAGCAGGAATTCAGTCTCCTCAAAGGTGACGGCCAGGAATTCGCCGATCTCGCGGAATATCTGCTCGGACACGGCATCGCCGCCGGACGCAAGGCGCATCAGATACTCAAGCATCGGCTTACGCATGTCCGCCGGCTGAGCCGCGACGTAGACGCCCCCGCCGCGCCGCGAAAGAAAACCCCTGTCAAACAGTTCGTCGATCCGCTGCGGCTCACATGTCTCAAACATGCGCATAGCCAGACGATATGCGCCGCTCTGGCTGCAATACTTCTGGAGCGTTCCGGACAAGCCTGTGTTGAAGTTGTTGACGCTGCGCACGTCGTTGACGTCATATGCTCTCGCCGGATAGTTGCCGATATCGATGATACAGTTATAAATCTCCAGCGGAATCTGAGGAATGGCACCGGATTCATCAATCCAGCCCGAGCCAAACTCGGTACCCAGCGTATGCGCCAGTACACCGTCGGTCACCATACCCGAATCAGGGGAATGCGCGATCTCCACCGCCGCGGTATACGCGGCCAGCGAACCGTCGTTTGCGATATGCACCGCACCGTCCTGTCTGCACCGTTCCAGAATCAAGAGTGGAAGCTTCTTAAGTCTTGCGAATTCTTCTTCGTAGTCGTTCGAAGCGGCACGGATGCCACGCGTTTTATATGTCTCCCCGCCGACAATGATATCGTTAAGCACAACGTCCGGAAAACATACGCCGATTCCATCAAACAACAGCAGCGGGCCAAACGTATCGGCCGCAAGTCGAATGGCACCGCGCATCTCGTCTACGGACGCGTCTTTGTTAAGCATCTCCGCGCGCAGGTTCCGCGCTTGCGGCGTATTCGGCAACGACATTACCGCAGCCATCAGGTCGGTCATCAGCAGGACTTTATCGATGACATCCTCAACCTTCGTCATTTCGGAAGGATTCCAGTCAAACTCTTTGACCGCGGTAATCCGCCCGTTCCGCGTACCGATCACTTTGATATCCGTTCCGCCGATATCGATGCCGCAGAGCGTGGCGCTGCGCGCCTTCTGCGAGGCGGCATGAAACGCGGAAAGGGCCTCCGCCCCTGCCGCCGGCTGCTCCACCCGCACATCCGCCTCGTGGGTGCCGGTGTGAAACGCAAAAGGCGGCTGTCCGAACGCTGCGTTGATACGGTCCGCCACATTCAGGCATTTCCCGTATCCGCTTCGCCCGCTCTTTGCCAGCACAACCTGAAACACATCTTGAAGCGTAGCGCATATGCTCTGCGCAAACGCATCCACCGGCGATAGGCACAGCGCCATGCGCAGCCCGCCGAATGTGGAGATGATGTTATATATACATGCATAGAAGTATTCCTGTACAAACGCCAGCTCACGCGGATCCTCCGTTTGTGGCAGGCGAAGCTCCCATTGCCGCATAGCGCCTATGGCAGGCTCCAGCATGCATACGATTTTCGTCCCGCCCAGGGAAAACGCATCCCGGACATCCGTGATGTAGACGTTTTCCCCAAGTTCCGCTTTTGCCAGTAATGCTTGAATCATGCCAGAGCCTTTCCTTTCAGGGGGGTTCCCGATGATGTGCGAAACGAGGGTTTCTTGCGTCGGTTTTGCCGCTACAGTACCCTGACGCCATGGTCGGTAACTATTTGCTTGAGCATATCGACCCACTCTTGCGGAATTTCGGTTTTGTCCGCGCTAAATTTGCATTCCAGTCCAAGCGCCTTGTACTTTCCCGTGAACATGGGGTTGAAGTTGAGCAGCTCCAGCGGAATATCGGCGTCAAGCTTCGCGATGAATCTCGCGATGGCCGCAATGTTTTCCGGGTCGTCCGTATACCCGGGGATCAGCGGCGTTCTAAGCAGCAGGTTAGTCCCGCGCTTCGCCAGCCGGCGGATGTTGGAAAGTATCAGCGCGTTATCCACGCCGGTACCCGCTCTATGCCTGACAGGGTCCATAAGCTTGATATCGGCAATCACGCGGTCGCACAGGTCAGCTATGGCTTCCACAGTCTCGGCGGACGCGTACAGGCTGGTTTCAATGTTTGTTCCGATACCCCGCTGCCTGCAGCCTGTGAGCACTTCCAGCGTAAAATCAGGGCTGGCCATACATTCCCCGCCGGATAGCGTCACCCCGCCATCCTTGCCAAAAAACACCATGTCCTTCTCAATTTCGGCAATCGCGTCTTCCGCGCTGATATGTACGCCATCGAATCGGAGCGC
>JBDRTL010000071.1:0-2193 GCA_043824045.1 Bacillota bacterium | reverse complement strand
TCGTCACGGGGCCGAACATGGCGGGCAAGAGCACCTACATGCGGCAGGTGGCGCAAATCGTCACGCTGGCGCAGATCGGCAGCTTCGTGCCCGCGGACAGTGCGAAGATCGGCATCTGCGACCGCATCTTCACCCGCATCGGCGCGTCGGACGATCTGGCGGGCGGGCAGAGCACCTTCATGGTGGAGATGAGCGAGACGGCGGGCATCCTGCGCAACGCCACGGCCGATTCGCTGATTATCCTCGATGAGATCGGCAGGGGAACGAGCACGTTCGACGGCCTGAGCATCGCCTGGGCCGTGGTTGAGTATATTCTGGACAAAAAAAAGATCGGCGCGAAAACGCTGTTCGCCACGCATTACCATGAATTGAGCGAACTGGAAGGCCGCTACGAGGGCGTGAAGAACTACTGCATCACCGTGATGGAACACGGCGAGGACGTGATCTTCCTTCGGAAAATCCAGCCCGGCGGCGCGGACAAAAGCTACGGCGTGCATGTGGCGCGGATCGCGGGCGTCCCGCCTCAGGTGGTCGCGCGCGCGCATGAAATTCAGGCGAGGCTCGAGGTTAGCGATATCAACCAGGAGACCATCGGCCAGAACATTCTGGAAACCAAAAAGAAGAAAGACCGGCAGACCGACCTGTTCCATCTGAAGCACGACGAGTTGATCGGGGAGCTGCAAAATCTGGAGGTCAACGCGATGACCCCGATGGACGCGCTGAACCTGTTGTACCGCCTGCGCGAAAAGGCCAGAAAGCTGTAAAAAGACGCATGGATATAAGACCCATTCAAAAGCTGCCCCAGGACGTCATCGGCAAGATCGCCGCGGGCGAAGTGGTGGAGCGCCCCGCCGCGGCCGTGAAGGAACTCGTGGAAAACGCGATTGACGCGGAAGCGTCGGCGGTGACCGTGGAGCTTCTGGACGGCGGCATCGCCTCCATCCGCGTGTCGGACAACGGAACGGGCATCCCCGCGGGGCAGATGAAAATGGCGTTTGAGCGGCACGCGACCAGCAAGCTCGAAACCGCGGAGGAACTGTTTAACATTCACACCCTCGGCTTTCGCGGCGAGGCGCTTGCGTCGATCGCGGCGGTTTCGAAGGTCACCTGCACGTCCAAAACCGCCGACGCCGAGTACGGCATGAAGGCGCAGGTGGAGGCGGGGCGTTTTGTGAGCTTTACGGAAGCCGCAAGCCCCGTGGGCACGGCGGTGGTTGTGAAGGACCTGTTTTTCAACGCGCCGGTTCGCCTGAAATTCTTAAAGAAGCCCGCGGCGGAGGCCGCGCTGGTGTCGGACTACCTGATGCGCCTGATCCTGAGCCGCCCGGATATCGCGTTCCGTTTTGCCAGCCAGGGGAAAACCGTGTACCGAAGCACGGGGGACGGTAAGCTGGAAAACGCCATCTATGCCATATACGGCAAGGAAGCGGCGCAGAGCATGCGCAGGGTTTCGGGCAACTTCGGCGGCGTGCTCGTCGACGGCTATGTGGGCGTGCAGGAACTGGCGCGCGGCAACCGCCAGCAGCAGAGCTTCTTCATCAACGGACGGTATTTCCGGGACGAGCTTTTAAGCAGGGCGCTTGAGAATGCGGCGGAAGGCTACGTGATGATCGGGCGGTTCCCGGTCTGCGTACTCTACCTCACGACGGCTTACGAGCAGGTGGACGTGAACGTGCACCCCAACAAGCTGGAGGTGCGCTTTCAAAATCCCGCCGCCGTCATGGAAGCGGTGGAGACCGTCGTGCGGGACGCGCTGAAAGCGGAAACCATCATAGAGAAGCTGTCGCCTTCTGCCGAGCCGCCGAAGGTTTTGATCCCGCCGATCGAGGTCGTTCCGCTCAAAGCGGAAACCGGCGCGTTTCCGATTCCACAGGCAGCGGCAGGCGCGCGCCCGGTGCTTCGCGAAACGGCGCAGACGTTTATCGAAGACGAGGAATACGGCGAGACCGCATTTCTGCCGCTGTCCGCCAAGCCCGAACCGTTGCAGGGGAAAATTCCCGGCACGGCGGACGATTTGGGCATCCGCTATATCGGCGCGGCTTTCCAGACGTATCTGCTGTTCGAGGCGGGGGAGCGGCTGCTGCTGATCGATCAGCACGCGGCGCACGAGCGCCTGCTGTTTGACCGTTTCATGACGCGGTACGAGGGTGAACACATGTCGCAGCGGCTGATCACGCCGATACTTTTAAGTTT
>JBDRTL010000070.1:0-5780 GCA_043824045.1 Bacillota bacterium | reverse complement strand
TTTGACACTCTGAGCCGCCGCATTTTGCGGCGGCTTTTTTGCCGCTTGTTTCAGCTGGACACCACACGGTTGCGCCCTTCGCGCTTGGCGGTGTACAGCGCAATATCCGCGGCCTTCAATAGTTCTTCGGCGGTCAGCCCGTTCAGGGGGTAGGAGGCGACGCCGATGGAAATCGTGCAACTGCGCATCTGCGAGCCCAGATGCGGCATGCCCAGCCTGCTCACGCCGATGCGCATGGCGTCCGCCTTTTGCATCGCGCTTTGGAGGCGCGTATTGGGCAGCACCACCACGAACTCCTCCCCGCCGTAGCGGCAGACGATATCCTCACCGCGGGTGTTCTGCCGTAAGAACTCGCCCAGATGGCGAAGCAAGGTATCGCCACCGTCGTGCCCGTAGGTATCGTTGAACTTTTTGAAGTGATCAATATCAAACATCAGCACCGAGACCGACGCCTGCTCCCGCTGCGCACGTGAAAGCTCCCGCGTCAGCGATTCCACCATGTACCGCCGGTTGTAAATGCCGGTAAGCGGGTCACGGATGGACTGCTGGCGCAGAGTATTTTGCAGCATGATGTTGGCCATGGAAAGCGCCGCGGTTTCCGACGCGGCGGTCAGCAGCCGGAGCCTTGATTCAAAGTACGGCGCGCTCTCCGCCGGGGTTTCGCTCGCGGCGGTGTCCGCGATGAAACTGACGTGCACAATGCCAAGCATCTTTCCGTTTGCCTCCATCGGGATGCAGAGATACTGCCCGCTTATGTCGGCGCTGATGTGCCGGCAGGGAAGCTCCCGGTTGTTTTCGTCGATCAGGCTCATCCGTCCGTGCCGCACGGACCAGCAATTTGCGGGTGGGAACTGCTTTTCTGAGACGGTCTCGTCGCCCCAGGTTTCCTGCGCCTCGGCCATATCCTTCGTTTCGTTGATCAGGTACACCGCGCCGCCGGTCTGCGGGCAGATGCTGTGCACAAACTGCGCGAGAATCGCACACGCTTTCTCCACCGTCCGGCACCTCTGCAAAAACCCTTCCATATCGGCCAGCAGGCTGATGGCCTGAGTTTTTTCCTCCAGACGCTTTAAGGATTTTTCCAGTTCCCGGTTGGCCTCGCGCACGGCCTCGTGCGCTTTGCGCTTCTCGGTGATATCGCTGCCCGTGGATACGATGTAGTCGTAGCCGTCCTCATCCACCAGCATTACGTTGGCCCATTTAATCAGCCGCAGGCGGCCGTCCGTGGTTTTCCAATAACTCTCAAAACTTTCGATGTGCCGGTTTTCCACTATCTGCCGTACGCGGGCGCGAGAAAATTCGGGATCTTGCGAGACCAGTTCCCAGAACGGCCTGCCGGAAATCTCGGCAAACGCGTATCCCGTGGTCCTTTCGCAGGCTTTGTTGAACTTAATCACCTTGCCGTCTTTATCAAACACCATGATCAGCGAATCCGACGTATCCAGGACAGTCTCGGAGAAATTTCGCTCCTTGATCAGCTTGGCCTCGATGGTTTTCAGCGGCGTGATATCGCGCACGGAGGACAGCATCGCGTTTTCCAGATTGCCGTAATCGAAGAGATCGGAATTGAGCAGAACGTTGATTACCCGGCCGTCTTTGCGGATTAAGTTTGTTTCAAAGTTGCGCACGGTTTTATCCCGGTAGAGTGTTTCCACAAACCGCTTGCGGTCGGCCGCGGTCTGATACACGGCCGCGGCTTCCATGCCGCGCAGCTGCATGGGGGAATACAAAAGCATCTCGTTGAACGCCGGGTTGAACGCGTAAAAATAACCGCTTCGGTCCGTAATGGTGATGCCCACCGGCACGCTGTTGAAAATCAGGTGGTACCGGGCTTCGGTCTGCTGCTGCTTCTCGCAGAGGCCGTCATACCCCATCAGCAGAACCATCAGCCGCCTGGTTGCGTCGCAGTCGATCTGATGGATGCTGATCCGCACCGGAACCATCGTTCCGTTTGCGTGGTGCAGCGAGGTTTGGTACCCGGTCAGATCGTCGCCGGCCTTCAGTTCTTCCGTAATGGCGGTCTTGTCGTGCGGATCGGCGAGCAGATCAAACAGGTTCAGGGTTTGGATGTCCTCCGGCGGATACGCTAGCGTCCTGAGAAGCGCAGGATCGAGAGAGATCAGTTTTCCGTCCGCGTCGCACAGCGCGTTGGCGATGAACCCGGCTTTCGCCGCGCTGTTTGCATCCGCTTCGGCAGATACGCTGTCGGGCGTCTCGCCCCTCTTCAACAGACGTTTGCTTGCGCTCTGCCGGCTGGCAGCGTCCGCAGGCAGATGTGATTTTGTCTGCTTTGTCACTTCTATAGTCCCTTTCCCAAGCACCTGGGGGGGGTGTCGACACGGGATCAAAACATTCATCTTCCGGTATGATTTTGCTTAAAACTGTGTTGTTCGTCGGTTCAATACCACCCGGTATTCGTTCTCCTCACGCCTTGTTTACTACAAAACAGTCTCAGAATCCGAACGTTCTATCCCACGTCGGCACCCCCTAATGTTTTTTGTTTGTTTTTTCTATACCTGCACTATATCAACATTCCGCCAAAAACTCAAATTATAAGCCTTTTAACGGAATGCGCAACAGTATAAGAGACAATGCGAGAGTTCCTTTTGTTTCGATGTGCTACATTCAGGCTACTAAACGATAACAAATCCGATGTATCTTGTCAATGCCAAAGTAAACCGGTATCGAACCGCTTCCATGTAGCTTTAGGGCGCGCGCTTACTGACAGCAGTCAGATTTCCACAGGAGCTCTGGAGGGGAAAAGGGCTGCAGTTGCTCGCCAAGCCATTATACGAACTCCCGGCGTCCGCTGCGGACGCCTGGGATTTTGCGGCTGCCCGCGCGGGCTTGAATTTTGCACGGGCCTATGCTACATTGAAATCCCTGCTGTCGACGGACAGAACGCAATGTTTTTTAACAGATGCGTGAAAACGCCGGAGGGAGGCGCGGAGCGCATGAGCCGCTACATCGTGTTCGACGTGGAAACGCCCAACTGTTTAAACAACCGCATGAGCGCGATCGGCGTTGCCGTGGTGGAAAACGGGGCGGTCACGGCGGAATACTATTCGCTGGTGAATCCGGAGGCGGGGTTTGATTCCTTCAACGTGCGGCTGACGGGCATCACACCCGAGATGGTAAAGAATCAGCCTGTGTTTCCCGCGCTGTGGGGGCAGATCAAACCGCTGTTTGAAAGCGGCGTGCTCGTGGCGCACTACGCGCCGTTTGATATGGGCGTTTTGGATAAGTGCCTGCGGGCATACGGCGTCGGCTGGCAGCCGTCACCTGCGCGATGGGGCGCGCCGCCTATCCGGGATTGCCGAACCATAAGCTCAGCACGCTGTGCGCGCATCTGGGCATCGAACTCAGCCATCACCACGCCGGCAGCGACAGCCGCGCCGCCGCGCTGCTTTTGATCGATTACATGCAAAACGGCATCGATGTGAAGCGGCACATACGCCGCCAGTATTTTGCATACGGGCGCGCAAAGGAAACGACATAAAACACAGCCATGCGAATCAACAAAGCAGTATTTTACATGTAAGGAGTTGCTCAATGACGTAACTGCGGACGGCATGCTGAGCGAACAAGAGGTTTTCAGGCATCGGAACCGGATGAATCAAAACAAGTATAAAGCAAGTATCTGCATATAAAACACAAAATTATATGCAGATACTTGCTGACTGTGCGGAGATTGCAGAGGCTCATTCAGTATCAATCGCCGTTATATTCTTGCTATCGCCGCCTTCATCGCCCGCACGTATGCGGCGACGGGTTCCACGGCGTTTCGCCCGTGCTCCGCGATGAGCCTGACGATCGCCGAGCCGACGATCACGCCGTCGGCCTGTTTCGCCATGTCCGCCGCCTGCTGCGGCGTGGAAATGCCAAAGCCGATTGCCACGGGGAGTTCGGTCGCCTCGCGGACGCGGCGCACCATCTCGCCGACGTCGGTGGTGATCCGCGCGCGCATGCCCGTCACCCCCAGCGAGGACACGCAGTACACGAAGCCTTCTGCCTCTGACGCGATCCGCGCGATGCGCTCCCGCGAGGTCGGCGCGACCAGCGAGATGAAATCGATGCCGTGTCTGCGGCAGGCGGGCGCAAACTCCTCTTTTTCCTCAAAGGGCACGTCCGGCAGGATGAGCGCGGAGATGCCCGCATCCCGCGCGTTTTGCAGGCAGCGCTCCGTGCTGTAGGAAAACACGACGTTTGCGTACGTCATCATCGCAAGCGGCGCGCGCATCCGCCCGTGGATGCGGCGAATCATGCCGAAAATCAAGTCCAGCGTCGTGCCGCTTTTCAGCGCGCGTTCGCTCGCCGCCATGATCACGGGGCCTTCCGCCGTCGGGTCGGAAAACGGGATTCCCAGCTCGATAATGTCCGCGCCCGCCGCGTCCATGGCGAGGATCAGCTGTTCGGTGGTTTCCAGATCGGGGTCACCGCAGGTCAGAAACGCGATAAACGCCTTGCGTCCCGCAAAGGCTTTATGAATGCCGTTCATTCCGTGATATCCTCCCCCCGGTAGCGGGCGATGGCCGCGCAGTCTTTATCGCCGCGGCCGGACAGGTTGATAACCATGAACTGGTCCCCGCGCATGGCGGGCGCGAGTTTCATGGCGTAGGCTAGGGCGTGCGCGCTTTCAATCGCGGGGATGATGCCCTCGGTGCGCGAGAGATACTCAAACGCTTCCACGGCCTCATCGTCGGTTATTGCGACGTACTGGGCTCGCCCCGTGTCGTGCAGAAACGCGTGCTCGGGGCCGATGCCCGGGTAATCCAGCCCCGCCGAAATCGAGTACACGGGCGCGATCTGCCCGTATGCGTCCTGGCAGAAGTAGGATTTCATGCCGTGGAAGATGCCCTCGCGGCCGGTGGCGATGGTCGCCGCCGTTTCCAGCGTATCCACGCCGCGCCCCGCCGCTTCGCAGCCGATGAGTTTGACGGACGGTTCTTCCAGAAAGTGATAGAACGCGCCGATGGCGTTCGAACCGCCGCCCACGCAAGCGAGCACCGCGTCCGGCAGGCGGCCTTCCTTCGCAAGCGCCTGCTCCTTGATTTCTTTGGAAATGACCGCTTGAAAATCCCGCACAATGGTGGGGAACGGGTGCGGACCCATCACCGAGCCCAGCACGTAGTGCGTATCGGCGATGCGGCGCGTCCACTCCCGCATGGTTTCGGAAACCGCGTCCTTCAGCGTTTTCGTGCCTGTGGTCACCGGATGCACGACTGCCCCCAAAAGCCGCATTTTGTATACGTTGAGCGCCTGCCGCCGGGTGTCTTCCTCGCCCATGAACACGTCGCAGGAAAGCCCCATCAGCGCCGCGGCCGTGGCGGTCGCCACGCCGTGCTGCCCCGCGCCGGTTTCGGCGATCACGCGGGTCTTGCCCATCTTTTTGGCAAGCAATGTCTGCCCCAGCACGTTGTTGATCTTGTGCGCGCCGGTGTGGTTTAAGTCTTCGCGCTTTAAGTAGATCTTCGCGCCGCCCAGGGTTTCGCTTAGCTTCTTCGCGTGATAGAGCAGCGACGGCCTGCCCGCGTACTCGCGCAAAAGCGTATCAAGCTCTTCGTTGAACTGCGGGTCGTTTTTGAAAAACTCGTAGGCCTCTTCCAGTTCCAGCACGGCGTTCATCAGCGTTTCCGGGATGTACTGCCCGCCGTGGATGCCAAAGCGTCCCTTCGTCATGGGGTTTCCCTCCTTGCGGCGCGCACCGCCGCCATAATTTTCCGCGCGTCCTTCACGCCGCCCGTCTCCACGCCCGTCGAGATATCCACCGCGAACGGGCG
>JBDRTL010000069.1:0-2001 GCA_043824045.1 Bacillota bacterium | reverse complement strand
GCCGAGTGCATGGCCATCTATACGGAAGACGTGCAAATGTGCAAACAGATCGGCGAGCACGGGCTGACGTTGCTCAAAGACGGCGACGGCATCCTCACGCACTGCAACGCGGGGCAGCTGGCGACGTCCAAATACGGCACGGCGCTGTCGCCCATCCATCTGGGGAAGGAGCGCGGCATGCGGTTTCGGGTGTATGCCGATGAAACGCGCCCGCTTTTGCAGGGCGCGCGCCTGACGGCCTTCGAGCTCGCCGCCGATGGGATCGACGTGACGGTCATCTGCGACAGCATGGCCTCGCAGGTGATGAAAAACGGCTGGGTGCAGGCCGTGCTCGTGGGCTGCGACCGCGTGGCGAAAAACGGCGACGTGTGCAACAAGATCGGCACCTCGGCGCTGGCGATCCTCGCCAGGCATTACGGCATCCCATTTTACGCGCTGGGGCCGACCTCCACCATTGATTTGAGCGTAGAAACCGGAAACGATATCCCCATCGAGCAGCGCCCCGCGGAGGAAATCACCACGCTCTGGTATCAAAAACCCATGGTGCCCCAGGGCGTGAAGGTATACAATCCGGCGTTCGACGTCGCGCCGCACGAACTGGTCACGGCCATCGTGACCGAGCGGGGAATCGCCCGCCCGCCGTATCATGAAACCCTGCCCCGGATTTTTTCGGCGCAGCGCGCATAAAACCCGCTCAAAGCCCGAATATTTCTGCCTTTCATTTGCTTTTCCGCGCCTTATATTGTATAATGCGGGTACATTCAAGCATATAAAATGAACCTCATACCGACGGGGGATGTGACAGCCATGGATGCCGGCAAAACGATTATCACGATCGGGCGGGAGTACGGAAGCGGCGGCAGCGACATCGGCAAAGCGCTTGCCGAAAAACTGGGGGTTCCCTTCTATGATAAGGAAATCCTGTCCCTTGCCGCGCAGGAAAGCGGAATCTGCGAGGAGCTTTTTAAGAACCACGACGAAAAGCCTATTCCCAGTTACCTGTTTTCACTGGTGAAAGGCGTCGGCGACGTATCGCAGCCCAACATCTCGGGCGATATGCCGCTGAACCACCGCATCTTCATGGCGCAGTTCAAGGCCATCGCACAAATCGCCGCGAAAGGCCCGTGCGTGATCGTCGGCCGCTGCGCGGATTATGTGCTCAAAGAACAACCCCATTTGGTCAGTATCTTCCTGTATGCGGACGTCGCGGCGCGCATTGAGCGCACGATGAAAAAGCAGAATATCGGCAGGGCAGAGGCGAAAGACCTTGTCCACAGGCGCGACAAGCAGCGGCAGGGCTATTACAATTTCTTTGCCGACGGCAACTGGGGGCACCGCTCCAACTACCACCTGATGTTCAACACCACGGGTTTCACGGCGAACGCCGGCGCGGACGCGATCATCGCGTTTATTCAGAACAAAACAGAATAGCGTACGGGCTACGGAGTATCCGTCGGTTCGGGAAGCGCTGCGAATTCGCCCAGGGAGATTTCCAGCGCTTCATTGCTGATGTAGGAAAGCGCGATGCCGTCCACCGCCAGCGCGTCGTGGAACGCATCCATCGGGTAGGCGGCCAGCGTGCGGGTTTTGCCCTGCGCCGTGGAAAGCGTCATCTGCCACCGCGGCGCGCCGTCCGGCTCCGTGATCGTCTCCAGTCTGCCGGATACGACCATCTGTTTCAAGCGCTCCACCAGCGCGTCATAGGCCTCGGCGGAGATGGGATCGCCGTTTGCGGTTACCTCCGCCGTGTAGAGGACGTTGCCGTACGCGTCGGTCGCAAGCTCGTTGTTGGGCAGCACCTGTTCCAGATAGGCGGCGCGGATATTGAACGTTCCGCTTCCCGTTTGCACCTCGATGCTCTGCATGTTTCCCGCGCCCAGATCGGCAGGGTTCAGGGATAGGTAGTTCGCGGCGTCCGCCTTTAAAAACGCGGCGACCAGAAAGCCCGATACGCGGTAGCACGTGCCTTCATACGCGCAATAATACTTCATTAAGTAAAAC
>JBDRTL010000068.1:0-3353 GCA_043824045.1 Bacillota bacterium | reverse complement strand
TGTTGTCCTCGGACGCGGACAATTCGAACTATTTTACCGACAACCTGCTCAACGGCATCCGCGCCGAATCCATCCTCGCGAGCATCAACGGAACGGACGCGTTCGCCGCGCGCATCTGCATCTACAACCAGGCGGGGGATTTCGTCGCCACCGGCCCGCTGTACGAAACGCCGGAGAAGATATTTTCCATTCTGGATGACCGGCAGACCATCCTCGATACCATGGAACTGCTGGCGATAAACCCGCAGCGGCGGTTGATTTTAAACCCGCAGGCGGACCGCTGGTCCAACAACCCCAAATCGTACACCTTCACGGTGCTGCGCGCCTTTTCGCCGCCCTACACGGCCAAGGTGTTTGGCATATTGTCCATCGAGATGGATATGAAAATCTTTTCGGAGTATGATTTCTTTTCTCCCGGCGCGTCCGGCACGGAATACCTGCTCGTGGGGAAGGACGGCAGCGTGATCTATACGGCTGACGACGCCCGCGACATATCGGATATCGCGCCTAAGCTCCTTGCGCTGGCGGCGGCGGACGGCGGCGGCGAAGCGGCAGCCGCGACGGATTATATCACCGAAGGCGGCGTGAAAAAACTCGTGATCGTATCGCAGGTCATGCCGTCGGACTGGCTTTTGTACTGCCTGATTCCCACCGCCCAGCTCAACGAGCCGTATCTGGGCAGCTATTACCTGATGGTCGGCGTATGCATCGGGCTTTTGCTGCTGCTGCTGCTCGCAATCAATCTGACGGCCGATTATATCTCCAAGCCGCTGTCCACGCTGTCGGCGGATATCGGAAACATCAGCCTGCATAACATCGGGCACGTGCTTGCGTCGCCCAGGCGGGAGTATTCCGTGGAGGAACTCAAGCAGCTGGATTCGGCGTACCGCCAGATGCTGTTGCGCATCAACCAATCGATTTCCTTTGAAATGCGGGCGTATCTCCGGGCGCTGCAATCGCAGATGAACCCGCATTTCCTGTACAATATGCTGTCCGCGATCGTGGAATCCGGCGAGGAGGAAAACAGCCCCCGCACGGTGGCCATGTGCATGAAGCTGACCGAAATGATGCGCTATATCGCCGATTACAACAACGACCGCGTGAGCTTCGAGTGCGAGTTGCAGCACGCCCGCAATTACCTCGATCTGATGAAGGAACGCTATGAAACCCGGTTTTCATATTCCATCAAGGCCGACGCGGACGCCCTTTCCATTCTGGTGCCCAAGCTCATCGTGCAGCCGCTGGCGGAGAACTGCTTCAAGCACGGCTTCAGCAATTGCCGGCCGCCGTGGCGCATCGATATCCGGCTGCGCCGCATAAACGGGGGATGGGAGCTGACCGTTGAGGACAACGGCGTCGGGATCACCCAAATCAAGATCAACGAAATCCACCGGCGCATCGTATCGTTTACTCGCGATATGCCGGGCAGTTTTGAAAGCCTCAAGGCGGAGGGGATGGGGCTGATCAACAGCATTCTCCGCCTGACGCTTTTGCAGAAAACGCCGCCGGCCTACGAGATTAAAAACCCGCCCGGCGGCGGCACGATCGTGCGGATCGGGGGTGAAGCGGATGATACGGGTATTGATCGTTGAAGACGAACCGCCGGTTCTGCGCCGCACCAAACGGCTGATCGAGCACATCGACGCGGATTTTTCAGTCGCCGCCACGGCGGGCGACGGGGAGGAAGCGCTGGAGAAACTGCGCGCCGAGCACTTCGACGTGCTGTTTACGGATATCCGCATGCCCGTGATGGACGGCATGCGCCTGATGAACCGGGTGCAGACGCTCTATCCCGATTGCTCCATCGTGGTGCTGTCGGGGTATCAGGACTTTGAGTACGTCTCCACCGCCGTGCGCGCGCAGGCCGTGGATTACCTGCTCAAGCCCGTCGCCGAGGAGACGCTGGAAAAGCTCCTGTTCAAGCTCAAGGAGAAGTTTATCGCTTTAAAGCGGGAGCGCATGCAGCAAAGCGTCGCTTCGCGCATCAACCATATGTTTCCCGGGAACGCGGCGGAGGGGTCGCAGGCGGCGCGACTTGGCATCTGCGTGTTCTGCGCGGGGGCGATGCCTGACGGCGCCGATGCGGACGCTTACGGCGGCGCGCCGGATATCTGGCAGAAGGTGTCGCTTGCGGGCATCACGAAGGCGCTGTGCCGCGACGGGGTGCCGTTCGTGCAGGAATACATGGGCGATACGCCCGCGGAGCGGATTTTGGTGTACCAGCAGACGGAGACGGCAAACAGCGAGTGGAAACGGCGGCTGTATGAACTTGTGCGGGAGCAAAGCGAGCTGCCCATCAGCTGCGCCTGCCTCGCCGATACGGTAGCCGTGCCGGAGATCGGCAGCGCGCACAAGCGGCTCCGCCGCCTGCTTTTAAACCGGATCGTCATCGGCAGGGATCTGTTCGAGACCGCCGGTTTCCAGGCGCTGGAGGCGGTGAAACAGCGGGGCGATGATTTTACAGAGGATTCCGAGGCCGCGACTCGGTTTGCGGAGCTTCTGGCGGGCGGCGATCCCCGGAAAAGCGCGGCTTTCCGGCGCGCGCTGTTTGACCGGCTGGAGAGCGAAAGCTGGACGCAGCGGCGCGTATCGCGCTTTTTCCAGCGCGTGATGGCGATGCTTGAATCAAAAGCACCCGATTCCGGCGGCGCGCCTCCATACCGCGAATGGTTTGGGCAGGCCGTCGCCATGGCGGAGTCGCTCAAGGAACTGGAGGAGATCGTCAAATCGCTGGAATCGTCCCAGCCTGTGATCAGCGAGGGAAACGAGACCATCGCCAAAGTGCGGGACTATCTGGAGGCGCATTTCGCCGAGCATATCACCGGGCAGACGCTCGCGCGGAAATTCGGCTATGTGCCAAGCTATATCTCGTTTCTGTTTAGGCAGACCTACGGCCAGTCCCCGGCCGATTACCTGACGAGGCTGCGCCTGAACAAGGCAAAGGAGCTGCTGCTTGGCAGCCCGGGCATGCTCGTGCGCGAGGTTGCCGAGCAGGTCGGGTTTAAAAACCAATATCATTTTTCCCGCGTGTTCAAGAAAAAAGAAGGGCTTTGGCCCACGGACTTTAAAAGCTGAAAGGTGGGGTTTTCATGAAACGCGTCGCCCTTGCCGCCACAATATGCCTGCTGCTGGCGCTTGCGGGCTGCGGGCCCGCCGCGCCTGAGGAGCAGCCGCAGGCGGATGCTTCACCCGCGCCGCTGCCTGTGTTTGCGCTGGTAGTGAAGGATACGGTGAACCCCTACATGCAGGTGATGTACAACGGATTTGTGAAGGGCTGCGCGGAGATCGGCGCGACCCCCGTGCTTTCCGGCCCCGGCGCGAACGGCGTGCCGAAGCAGGAGGACGCGATCCTC
>JBDRTL010000067.1:0-5829 GCA_043824045.1 Bacillota bacterium | reverse complement strand
AGAAGGGGGCTTACGTCGTCGCGCCCGATTCCCGACACGATCCGGAAGATGACCTCCACCATAAACCGCCGCTCTTCTTCGGTGCGCAGGTCCAGCCACCGGTGGAAGGCCTCGCTGGTGACGCGGGTGGAGAGGCTTAATTCCTCCATCTGCTGAAACGCGCCGTCCAGTACATGCCAGGTGAACACGTCGTGCTGCAAAAGCCCCACGGCATCCGATTGCACCACCAGATAGTCGGGATGGTAGCAAAGCAGCATCCCGATCACTGAGCTTTGCGGTACCCAGCTCTGCACACGGCCGCGCACCGCCTGATACCCCTGCCCGTCCAGCGTCGGTTTGTCCACGCCCGGGCCGTCGAAGCTGTAAACCTGCAAGATGCGCCTGCGGATCAAATCGGTGGTATGGCAGGCCGCGTACAGCGCGAGGTTGCCGCCCTTACTGTGCCCGCCCAGGATAAGCGGCCCGCCGAAGGCTTTGGCGGCGCGCTCCACGTATTGCACGGCCTCGCGCTGCGCGGGCACGGTCATGAACGACATGTTGAAGTCTTCTTTCCAGCCGACGATGCTTAAATCGGTGCCGCGAAACGCGATAAAGCGCGCGCCGCCGGGCAGCGCGAAGGTGCAGGCGCAAAACTGCGTTTCCTGCGCGGGATCGACATGGTTGACGTAATCAAAGAGGTTTAGGTTTGCGTACCGCTCCGCCGCGGCGCAGCTTTGCAGGAAATAATAGCACTTGCGCAGGTAGAAGGTGGGGAAGGCGTCCAGATATTTGAGCGAGATGAAAACCCAGAGGTCGCGCACCGTTGTTTTGCCGCCGCCGTCCAAAAGCCCCTCCATCGGCATATAGCAAAGCTGGGTCAGCACAAGGCTGTCCAGTTCGTCAAGCGGTTTGCGGGAAAGGGAGATGTCGCCATGTTCCCGCACATGGGACTGGATGTTGTACACGGCTGCCCTCCGGATGTTCTAAATTTAGTCATCGGCTACCTGTATTATAATCGTGCGGCGGATTGCCCGTCAAGCCGTTTGACAGGCGCGGTCTTTTTCAGTATATTGGTACGTGACATGCGCGTTTTTTTGCGTCATGGGAAGCATTTGAGACGGTTGAACGAGGGATTTTGCGGCTCCGCGGACTGTATGAAAACTGCGGCGGCTGTGATATACTGTGAGCATGATCGCGGGTCGCCATGTCGTTGTGATCCCGGAAACGGAGGCATACCATCTGTGCTGATCGGACAGTTCTGCGAGTCGTATCCGCCGACGGTGGACGGGGTGGGGCGCGTCATGTTCAGCTATTGCCAGAATCTGCAGGCGCTTGGTCACCGCGCGCTGTACATCGCCCCGGATAACCGGAAGTATGCAAAACCGGCGGGATGCGAAACCCTTTTATACGGCGGCGTTCCCGTGCCCGGCGAGGCGTACCGTGTGGGCCTTCCGTGCCTGTCGCGCAGGTATCGCCGCGCGGTATCCCCTATCAGGTTTGACGTCCTGCACGCGCACAGCCCGTTTTTCGGCGCGCATGAGGCGCGGCGCCTTGCCAGGCGCGACGGCGCGCCGCTGGTCGCCACCTTTCATTCGAAATACTACGATGATTTTCTCAAAGCGACCCACTCCAAACGGATCGCCAACGCGGTCGTAAAATCCATCGTGCGGTTTTACCACTCCTGCGACGAGGTATGGGCGGTGAACCGGCAGACAGGGGAAGTGCTGAAATCCTACGGCTACCGGGGCAATATCGTCGTCATGCCCAACGGCACCGATCCCTTTTTGCTTACGGACGACGAGCGGCTAAATGCGCTGCGGCGCTACCCCATCCGGGACGGCGTGCCGGTTTTAATCTTCGCGGGGCAGCAGAACCTGAAAAAGAACCCCGACGCGGCGCTGCGCGCCTGCGCGATCCTCAAAAAGGCCGGGCAGGCGTTCCAGATGCTGATGGTGGGGAGCGGGCCGGACCTTTCCAAGCTCAAAATGCTCACAAAGGAGCTCGGTCTGGAAAACGAAGTGCTGTTCACCGGATTTCTGGACGAACGGCCCGTGCTGATGGCGCTGTACGAGCGCGCGGATTTACTGGTGTTTCCCTCGCTGTACGATAACGCCCCGATGGTCGTGCGGGAAGCGGCCGTCATGGGTACGCCCTCGCTGTTGATCGAGGGCAGCTGCTCGGCCGAAGGCGTACTGCACGGGGTAAACGGCTATCTGTGCAAAAATTCCCCCGAAGCTATCGCACAGGCTGTCGCGGAAGCGCTCAAGACCGCAAAAGCCGTGGGACTGCAGGCGAAGAAGACCATTCCGTTTCCGTGGAACCAGCTGATTCTCGCGGTTGAAGCCCGTTATGAAGCGCTTATTCAGGCAAAGCAGAGAGGAACTATGCATGAAACGTAAGATTTTCAGCTTTCTGTTTATCGCAGCGACGCTGGGATTAATCGTTATCATCGCGTTCTCAAACAGCGATCTGACCAATGCGTGGGAAGCGCTGTTTACACTGAAAATCGAGTGGCTTTTGTGCGCGTTTTTAGGCTGGTTCGGCTATATGTTCTTTGATATGCTCGGCCTGCATTATTTCATGCGCAAGCAGAAGTACCCGATATCGTTCTGGTTTTCGATCTATGTGACGCTGCTGGGGTTTTACTACTCCAACATTACCCCCGGCTCCAGCGGCGGGCAGCCGATGCAGGTGTATTACCTGAACAAGCGGAAAATCCCCGTACCGATCAGCACCTCTGCGCTTTCGATCAAGTTTCTGGCGCTGCAGATCATGCTGGTGGTGCTCACAACGGGGTTCTGGGTGTTCAACACGGGTTTTGTGAACGAACAGCTGTCGGTGGCGAAGTTGTTCATCTATATCGGCTACGGCATCAACTTCCTGTCCATCCCGCTGATTTTACTGGTGGCGCTGCATCGGCCGCTGGTGCAGTCGATTATCCTGTTCTTCGTGCGTGTCGGCGTAAAGCTACGCATCATCAAGCGGCCGGAGGAGCAGATTGTGCGCATTGAAGCCGGGATGGATATGTACCATATGTCGATCCTGCGGCTGATGAAATACCCAAAGCGCATCATCGGTCAGATGCTGTTCGCGGGCTTGAGCCTCCTGTCGCTGATGAGCATCCCGCTGAGCGTTTATCACGCCTTCGGGTTAACCGGCGTGCGCTGGTACCAGCTGATGGCGGTATCGTTCCTTTTGTTTATCAGCGCCAGCTACACGCCCCTGCCGGGCGCCAGCGGCGCGCAGGAAGGCGGCTTCCTCATTTTCTTTGCCGGCGCGTTCACACAGGGCACCATCGGCCTTGCGCTGCTGGTGTGGCGGTTTTTTTCCTACTACCTGTTCCTTTTGATCGGCGCGGTGATCTCCATCGTCGGCACTTTCCGCGGGAACAAAGCGGACAGGGAAAAGAGCGCGCAGGAGGCGGAAAGGGCCGCTGAATCCGAGGTTTTGGAGTAATATCAGCCGTAATGCGGCCCCGCTGCGCGCATGAGCGGCGGGGCTTTTGTATGATTTGGCGAAGAAAATGTATGATATGAACGGGATATCTTGAAAAACCGCGCACAGTTCGCTACGCTGTCAACGTATGGATTTCACGCTGTGCCGCCCGGAAGCGGGCGGATGAAGCAAACGGCGCAAGGGGGAGAATTGTATGAGATTGGAAATGGAGCGGCTCCTGAAAAGCTTTGGCGATCATGAGGTGCTCAAGGGTGTGGATTTCACCGTGGAGAGCGGGAATTCCCTGGGGCTTCTGGGCCGCAACGGCGCGGGCAAAACCACGACGATCCGCATCATCATGGACGTGTTTTCGGCGGACAGCGGCGAGGTGCTGCTGGACGGGAAACCATTCCGGCAGGGCGACTACCGCATCGGGTATCTGCCCGAGGAACGCGGATTGTACCCCAAGCGCCTGATCGCCGATCAGCTGGTGTACCTGGCCAATCTCCGCGGATTATCCACGGCGGACGCCAAAAAGAGCGTGCAGCGGTGGATGGAGCGCATGGAGCTTCAGGAGTACTCTGGCAAGAAGGTGGATACGCTGTCCAAGGGGAACCAGCAGAAGATTCAGCTCGCCGTCGCCATGCTGAACGATCCCGAAATCCTGATTTTGGACGAGCCGTTTTCCGGCCTGGACCCCGTCAACGCGAAGCTGCTGAAAGACATCGTGCGCGAAAGCATTGAGGCGGGGAAGATCGTGCTGTTTTCCAGCCATCAGATGAACTATGTGGAGGAGTTCTGCGAGGATATCGCCATCTTGAGCCATGGCGAAATCGTGCTCGACACCTCCATTGAGGAGCACAAGCGGACGTACGACCGCCGCCATCTGGTGCTGGATGTTCCGGGCGGACTGCAGGCGCAGGCCATCCGGTACCTGACGGGCAGGGGGCTGCGCGCCGAGGATGTGAAGCGCGAAGTGCACCTGTATGTGCCGGAGGTCACCGATACGCTGCCCATTCTTTCGGGCATGAGCGAAGCCGGCGTGCCCATCGAGGGCTACCGCGTGTTTGAGCCGACGCTTGAGGACATCTTCGTGGAATACACGAGCAACGCCATTTAGGGGGTGGAATGATATGAAACAATTTTTATCTGTGCTTCGGTTTGAATTGAACGGCTATTTCAAATCGAAGGTTTATCTGGTGATGACCGCGCTGTTTGTGGCGGTCTTCATGGTCGTGCTCAGTTTTCCCAATATCAAGGCGATGTTTGCCAGTCAGGAACAGCCTGTGGTCAGCGCGCCCGTAACGCAGGCGGATCAGCTGACTGCCGGGGCGGCCGGCAAGGATGTCATTGCCATCGTCAATGAAAACGGCGCGCTCAGCGACGAGGGGCTGGTGCGCCTGGCCAACGCGATGTACGGCAAACCCCTGCGCCTGACTACGGACGACGCGGCCGCCGTACGCGGGCAGGTTCAAAACGGGGAGTACGCGGGCGCCATCGTCATCGGCGAACCGCGGACCGCCACCTATATCGCGCGCAACCTTTCGCTGACGGACACGACCGTCTCCACGCTCTATGGCGCCCTGACCGACGCCGCGCGCTACGAAGCGCTGGCCGCGCTCCAAATCACCGGCGCGGAGGCAGCGGCCGTCCTCAATCCCTCCGTCACGGTCAACGTGGACAACCTGGGCGTCAGCCAGACGGAGACGTTTTTCTACACCTACGTGATGCTCATGGCGCTGTACATGGCCATCCTCATCTACGGGCAGATCGTCGCCACGTCCGTCGCCACGGAAAAGGGTTCCCGCACGATGGAACTCCTGATTACGTCCACCCGCCCCAACAGCCTGCTGTTTGGCAAGATGATCGCCGCCGCCCTGTCCGGGCTCATCCAGATGGGGGTTATCTTCGGCTCGGCCGTGCTGTTCTATCACCTGAACGCCTCGGCGTGGGCGGGCAACGCGATCATCGCGTCGATCTTCAATATGCCGCTGCCGGTGGTCGGTTACGTGCTGGTGTTCTTCCTGCTGGGCTTCTTCCTGTACGCGTTCCTGTACGGCGCGATCGGCTCGCTGGTCTCCCGCGTTGAGGACGTCTCCGCGTCGATCATGCCGGTGATGATGATCTTCGTCGCCGCGTTCCTGATCGTTATAACCGCCGTTTCCTCCGGCAACGCGGACAGCACGCTGATGGTGGTATGCTCCTTCATCCCGTTCACCGCGCCGATGGCGATGTTTGCGCGGATCGCGATGTCCACGCCGGCGTGGTACGAGATCATCCTCTCCATCTCGCTGCTGATCGTCACCACCGCCGGCATCGGCGTGCTGTCGGCAAGCATCTACCGCATGGGCGTGCTGATGTACGGAAAGCCTCCCAGGCCTTCAGAGCTCATCAAGGTCGTCCGGATGGCGCGCA
>JBDRTL010000066.1:0-4661 GCA_043824045.1 Bacillota bacterium | reverse complement strand
ATATACGCCGTCCTCCGCCGGATGGCGCATGACTTTCAGGATGTTTTCCACATGCAGCGCCCGCGCCATGGGCCACGACCCGCTTGCATACTCGACTTTGTACGACTCCTGCAGCAGCGTGGCAATGGGCAGGTCCTCGGGGAGGAATATCTCGGTGGTCTGCGCCTGCGCGGTATAGCGGTAGAGAAAACCCATCAAATCGTTAAACGCCTTGTGATGCACAAACGCGAAATCGGTCAGGCAGAGGGTGCGGATATACGGCTTTTCGCCGGGGCGATAGGAGAATACGGCATAGGCGATATCCCTGCCGCCGCGGGACAGGATGTAGCAGTATTTTTCGGCTTTCAGGGGATCGGCGACCCGCAGGCGATTCCAGCTGTGCTCGTCGCGGGCGACCATGAATGTATACCGCCTGGCAAAGGCTTCGTAGATCGGGCGCAATGCCGCCGTCCCGTCCTTGGGATAGAGCAGCCGCGCCTGCGGCGGATCGCCGGTGCGGTAGATCTTCAGGGCGCGCGTCGGGAAGCGCGCTTTCCGGTGCTCGTAGCAGATTTCGTAGCCGAACTTCCGGTAAAACAAATGGGAGAACGGATAAAGCGCGGAGAACAACGCGCCATTTGCGCGGTCGTCCCTGAGCACATGCGCAAACAGCGCGCGCACGTGCCCGCTCCCGCGCGATACGGGGTCGGACGCCACGCCCGCCACGCCGCGCGCCGCCGCGATGCCGCCGCCTAAGTAAAACGGCAGGTTGTGGTTGGTGAATGTCGCGGTCAGCCGGTTTTGGTCGTCGAAAACCCCCCACCGGTCCGGCTGATAGGCGTCTTCCTTCTCCTCTTTCTGTTCGCCGGCAAGAGGAATGATAAACGACAGGGATTCCAGCACATCGGCTGCTCTGTGCTCATCGGGCGTCAGCTTTCTGATTTCCATATGTTTTCTTCCTTAAACAATGTTTCAATATCAGTCGTTTGACGGCCGGCACGCGGTTTCCTTCTTGACGGACGGAAGTGATTGCGGGATACTCATATAAAGAAGCGCGGGGAATCGCGGTGCGGAAAGGGAGAAACGGATGAAGCGTTGGCTTTGGATTGCGCTCGCTGCGGCGGCATGCGCGGCTTTATTGCTGATCGTGCTGCTGTCGCTGCCCGCGCAGACGCCGCGGGCGGGAGAGCGGCTTTTGTCCGCCGCCGAGGGGCTGGACGAGATCACCATCGACGCGGTGTTTGATCCGGCATCTCAAACGCTATCCGTTTCCCAAACCTTCGCGCTGCACAACCGCACGGGAACGGTACAATCGCAACTGGTCTTTCGCACCTACGCCGCGGCCTTCCGCGATGAGGAGTACGCGCCGTCGGCAACCGAGGAGCTGCACAGCCTGTGCTATCCCAACGGCTTTTCTGCGGGCGGCATTAAACTCACTTCCAGCAACCTATCATATCGTTACGTGGACGATGCACAGACCGTATTGGTAATCACTCTGAACCAGCCGTGGGAAAGCGGCGAACTGCTGACATTGCACATGAATTATACCCTTTCAATTCCGTCCGCCGCCTACCGCTTCGGCGTAAGCGGCGGCGTGTACGCGCTGGGCAATGCGTTCGTCATCCCCGCGGCGTATATCGGCGGGGAATACAGAACGGACGAATACTATTCCATCGGCGATCCGTTTGTGAGCGAGTGCCGCAACTATACGGTCACCATTTCGATGCCCGATGGCTATACCGCCGCAGGCAGCGGCGCCGCCGAAACAAACGGCAGCCTCACCACGTTCACCGCACCCGCTTCCCGCGATTTCGCCTTGTGCATCAGCAAGGAATATCAGAAAGCGGAGGCCGTGCAAAACGGCGTGCTGATTCAAGCATACGCGAGAACCTCCGCAAACGCAAACGCGATGCTCTCCGTTGCACAACAGGCGATGCAGACCTATGCGAAGCTGTTCGGCGAGTATCCGTATCCGGCCTGTACGCTCGCGGAAACCGATCTGCCGTTTGACGGCGCATGCTATCCGTCCTTTGCGATGATCGATTCGGATGTGCTGAACGCGTCGGGCGAATCGCGGGAAATCAGCGTCGCCCGCGAGGTTGCCAAACAGTGGTTTCAGGCGGCTGTCGGCACGGACGGTTTTTTCCAGGCCTGGCAGCACGAAGCGCTTGCGGAGTATGCCCTGCTTCGATACTGGGAAGAGCGGCACGGCACGGGCGCGCGGGAGGTTTTACAGTACAGCCGCGTGGATACGGCCATGCGCATCTCCGCCGCCGGGCTTACGGCGGGCAGCCCGCTTTCCTATTTCTATACCTGGGATGAATACCGCACCGTCGTGTGGCATCGCGGCGCGGCGGCGCTGTGCGCGCTGGAGCTTGCGATTAAAGGAACGCTTGACGAATTCCTTGCCTCATATTATGATACGTATGCGTTTCAGATTGCATCTCGGGCGGAATTTGAGCGGAAGCTGCGGGCTTTTTCCGGCGAAGACTGGACGCCGCTGCTCGGCGATTATCTCGATACAGCCTACTAATCTGCGAAGGGAAGGTCCGCTATGCCAAACCACGCCGCGCAGGACGTTGCTGTGCTCATACCCAGCTACCAGCCGGGGAACAAGCTCAAGCCCTATGTGGAGCAATTAGCCAAGGCGAACTTTTCGCAGATTGTGATCGTGGACGACGGATCGGGTCCGGAGTACGCCGGTATTTTTGGCGCGCTCGAACAGATGAACGGGGTCACGGTGCTCGGCTATGCAGATAACCGCGGCAAGGGGTACGCCCTGCGCCACGGCATGCGGCATATCCTGAACGAATGCGCGGATTGCGCCTTCGCCGTCACCGCCGACAGCGACGGGCAGCACACCGTGGCCGATATCCTGGCCATGGCCGATGCCCTGCGGCAGGATTCGACGGGAATCCTGCTTGGCACGCGGGACTTTTCCGCCTCGCAGGTGCCCGGCAAAAGCCGCGCGGGCAACCGTATTACCAGCAAGGTGTTCCACGTGCTCTACGGGCAGAAGGTCGAGGATACGCAAACGGGCCTGCGCGGGTTTGCGCGCGGAATGATTCCCCAGTTTCTGCGCATCCGGGGCGACCGCTATGATTATGAGATGAACCAGCTCATCCACTGCTCCATCGAGGGTATCCCCATCCGCGCCCTGCCCATCGAGACCGTGTACGAGAATAACAATGCAGGCAGCCACTTCCGCACGGTGGTGGACAGCTACCGGATCTACCGCGTGATCTTCAGCCGCTTTTTGCGGTTTGTGATGTCGTCGGCGCTGTGTTTTCTGGTGGACTACGGCCTCTACCTGCTGGTCAACTCCCTGCTCAAAACCTATGTGCCGGCCTTGAACCAGTACCTGAGCGTTCTGTTTATCAGCTTTGTGGCCAGGATCGGCATCGCGGCGGCGGTGGCGCGCGTGGTGAGCGCCACGCTCAATTTTCTGATCAACAAACGCCTGGTGTTTGACAGCGAGGCGTCCGTGGTGAAATCCTTCCTCCGTTACGCATTCACGGTGGTGCTGATCATCATGCTGTCGTCAAGCATCGTTTCCACGCTGTACGTCGGGCTGGGGTTAAGCGATACGCTGACCAAGATTCCCGTGGATATCATCCTGTTCTGCCTGAGCTACTACATCCAGCGCAAATGGGTGTTCGGCGGCAGCTGGAAGGGCAGGGGGAAGCAAATTGGATAAGGTGAGGATCGGCCGCATCAACGAGCTCGCCCGCATGCAGAAAGAACGGGCGCTTTCCGCGGAGGAAAAGGCCGAGCAAGCCGCGCTGCGCCGGGAATATATCGACGCGTTCAAGGAAAACGTCCACGCGGCTTTAAAACAGGTGCGCATGCAGCGGGAGGACGGGTCGCTCTGTGAGCTGAAACCCAAGGATTGCAAGGAAGACGCGTAACCGGGGTATACCCCCGATGAATATATTTGAAGATTAGGCAGTTTCTTTGAAAATAAGTGTTGACAAAGAAGCTGCTTTTTGCTATTATAGAAAAGCTCGCTTTAGAGCGTGAACCTTGAAAAAGATACAGAGGAATAAAGGAAAGAACGCAGCGCAGTCAAGAAATTTGAGTGCAAGAAGCATAGCCAAGCTAAGCTTTTGAGCGAAAGGATTAACATAAGAGTTTGATCCTGGCTCAGGACGAACGCTGGCGGCGTGCCTAACACATGCAAGTCGAGCGGGGACACAGGAGGAGTAATCCGAGAGTGTTCGAGCGGCGGACGGGTGAGTAACGCGTGAGCAACCTGTCCTTGTCTGGGGGATAAGAAGCCGAAAGGCTTTCTAATACCGCATGAGACCACGGCGCCACATGGCGCAGGGGTCAAAGGATTTATCCGGACAAGGGTGGGCTCGCGTCTGATTAGCTAGTTGGCGGGGTAACGGCCCACCAAGGCTTCGATCAGTAGCCGACCTGAGAGGGTGATCGGCCACATTGGAACTGAGACACGGTCCAAACTCCTACGGGAGGCAGCAGTGGGGAATATTGGGCAATGGGCGAAAGCCTGACCCAGCAACGCCGCGTGAAGGAAGAAGGTTTTCGGATCGTAAAGCTCTGTTATTGGGGAAGAAAAAAAGACGGTACCCAAGAAGAAAGTTAAAAGAACCGCCAGGCGTTACGAGCATAAGCTGAAATACGACCACAGTGTCACCGGCTCTAGCTGATGCACTGCCTGT
>JBDRTL010000065.1:0-3269 GCA_043824045.1 Bacillota bacterium | reverse complement strand
CCTTTTCTAAAAATTCTTCCATCACGTAGCCTTCGGCGGTGTCAGTTTTCACGTGCACCCAGCCCTCCTGCGGCATGCGTTCCAGTACCAGCAGCCGCTGGTCTTTGAACAGAAGCGTCAGGATTTCGGCGGAGAGGTTGGGCTCGGCGCGCAGGTTAAGCCAGGAGTTCTCGCCGATGTTTGTTACCTTGGCGTACCACTGCCCTTCGGCCGGAACACCGGTGACCGGCATCAGCGTGGGGCGCGGCGTGGGGGAGGGCGGCGGATCGGCCTCCCGTGTAAACACGGAGGAGACCTGGGGCAGGGCGAGATCAACGCTTGCGTAGCGCATCAGCGTGACGCCGGGGTAGTAGAACGCGAGGATTTCCGCATAGGCAAAGCCGTATTGGCTTGCCATCCATTCCGCGCCGTACTGGCTCATGCCCACGCCGTGGCCGAACCGGCGGGCTTCCACGGTAAACACCGCGTCGGTCTGCGTCACGGTCCACAGTTCGTTGTCATACAGGTTGATGCTCAATTGCAACGCGCTTTCCGCGTCCGGAAAGATGGGGAAGGAAAGCGTAACCGCTCCGCTCACCGGCTCAAACGGGCCGTAGACGGGCTGGGGCGTCGGGGTAGGCGCGGGGGTTTCGGTTGGCGGCGGTATCGGCGTCGGCTGCTCCGGCGGCACGGTGAACAGGCTGATTTCAACCTGATCGGTCAGGGCGGAAGTGAGGATGCTGGAGGTGATCACCACGGGATCGGTGCGCGTGCGCGCGGAATAGGTGAACGTGATATGGAACGTCGTATAAAGCCGCGAGGGCGCCGCAAACTCCGGCGTGTCCACCGACACGGCGGCGACGGTATCTATTCGCAGGCTTTCGGGCGCGGGATCGTAACCCTTTTGGCGCAATTCTTCCCGCAGCGCGCCGGCAATCAAAGCGCGCAGGCCGTAGGGCGTTTGCTCCGGAGAGATCGCGGATTTCAGCAGCACGGCGCTTTTTTGGACGCTCTTCGGGTTTTCGAGGTCATACGGGTCGTCCCGCATGTCCAGGTACCCCGTATCCTCGCCCGCGCCCCATTGGTTTTCCACAAGCTCGGTCTGCCCGCCATTGGAGGAGCCGTAGTAGCACATGGCGAGGCTGCTGCCGTAAAACGCGCAGACGCCCGCGGTTTCGCTCACGGCCTGTTCGGTGCGCGCGTACGCGGCCTGCCTGCCCCTAAACACCAGATCTCGGGTGGTATCGGCAAGGTCATAATCGCGGGCGCCGCTCTGCTGCGCCCGGCGCACGGCATAGGTGCGCGCGGCGACGGCCTGGGCTTTGAGCGCTTCCAGCGGGAACGAATCGCTCATCTCGTAGGGCACCACGCCCAGCAGATACTCCTCCACCCCGATGAAAAGGATCGCCCGGATGATGCCTTCGCTGACCTTGAGGGACAGGTCTCCCTCGTACAGCGCGGTATTCCCGGCAAAGCGCAGGCCGTTTTCGCCGCCTTCCGCGTTTTGGTACCGGGTCAGCGTAAGCTCCGTGCCGCCGCCAAGCCGAAGCCCCAGATAATCCACGTACAGCCCGCCGTCGATCAGCAGAACGGTGATCGCGCTTCCGCTTGGGAAGAGCATCGTCAGTTCGCCGAACGTCATGGCATAGGTTCCGCTGATCTCGATATCCGCCTGTGTGGTGATGCCAAGGCGCGAAAGCAAAATGCGCAGGGTATCGGGCATTTGCCCCTGCGCTGCGGGAATCGCCTCCGTACCAGCGCCCTGCAGCGGCGTAAGCATTACGGCTGCCAGCAGCAGGCACGCGAGGGCGGAGCGTAAAAAATGGTTTTTCAATCAAAGCCTCCCGTACTCAGTCCTCGGGCTTGTGGATGGCGTCGCAGTAGTAGCAGCGGTAGGTGAGCTTCTCGCGGTCACTGAGGATGAACATATGCTGGATTTCCGGCTCCGTCTGCGTGATGCAGCGCGGATTTTTGCATTTCAGTACGTCCTGCACACGCTCGGGTACGGTGAGCCGCTGCTTTTTGACCAGCAGGCCGTCCTTGATGGTATTCACGGTCGCGCCCGCGTCGATATAGCTGATGATCTCCAGATTGAGGGGGATCAGCTCGTCGATTTTGATGATATCCTTGCGCCCCATGCGCTCGGATCTTGCGTTTTTAATGATGGCGACCGAACAATCCAGCCTGTCCAGCCCCAGGTACCGGTAAATGCGCATGGCGCGGCCGGCGTGGATGTGGTCGATCACATAACCGTCCTGAATTTCATTGATATTCATTTGCCCGCCTCCTCCATGAGCTTCAAAATCAGCGCCTGGCGCATGTGCTTGCCGTAGAGCATCTGCTTGAAATAGCAGGCGCGGGGGTCGTTGTCCACGTCCTGGCGGATTTCGTTGACGCGCGGCAGCGGGTGCATGACGGTCAGGTCCCTGCGCGCGGGCTTGAGTTTATCAAGGGTTAAAATATAGCTGTCCTTCAGGCGCACATAGTCCGCTTCGTTAAAGAAGCGCTCCTTCTGCACGCGGGTCATGTAGAGCACGTCCAGCGTGCCGATCACGTCCTCAAGCCTTTCCACTTCCGTAAACGCGACGCCGAGCGATTTCATTCCCTCGCGCAGGTAATCGGGGATGCGCAGTTCATCCGGCGAGATCAGCACGAAGCGGATGGATTTGTACCGCGCCATGGCGTTCATCAGGCTGTGCACCGTGCGCCCGAACTGCAGGTCGCCGCACAGGCCGATCACCAGCTGGTTCAGTCGCCCCTTTTCCCGGCGGATGGTCAAGAGGTCGGCCAGCGTCTGTGTGGGATGATGGTGGCCGCCGTCGCCCGCGTTTACGATGGGTACGGGGGAGAACTGGGCGGCGACGGCGGGCGCGCCTTCCTTGGGGTGGCGCATCACGATCAGATCGGCGTAGAGGCCTACGGTACGCACCGTATCGGCGACGCTTTCGCCTTTGGAAACGGAGGAAGCCGCCGCGTCCGCAAACCCGAGCACCTGCCCGCCCAGCGACAGCATCGCGGATTCAAAGCTCAGGCGCGTGCGCGTGGAAGGCTCGTAAAACAGCGTGGCGAGGATCTTGCGCCGCATCGCGTCGGCATAGTCGTCCGGGTGCAGGATGATATCGTCGGCGGCGTCCATCAGCGCTTCCAGTTCCTCCGGCGTCCAGTCAATGATATCCAACATATGTCGCATCAGTGGAGCATCCTTTCCGTCATTCGGTCAGCGCAGCCATCCAGCTTTCGTCGGCGGGGTTATCGCGGAAATGGAGCAGCGCCTGTTTATACCCGGGCGG